>NZ_JBMDJV010000034.1:0-48898 GCF_057809375.1 Aquitalea sp. FG25 | reverse complement strand
GCTACACACTGCCTGCGGCCCTGGCCGACGGCAGCCACAGCATCCAGGCCACTGCGACCGATGCGGCTGGCAATGTTGGCACCTTGGCTACGGCATATAGCATCACGGTGGATACTGTGGCACCACAGGTTCAATCGATCACACCGCTGGACCCGACTTCAACCAGTGCCAGCAGCGCCCGCTATGATGTGGTGTTCAGCAAGGCGATCAGTGGCCTGACTAGCGATGCATTCAGCCTGATCAGCAGTGGCACTGCCCGTGGCCAGATTGTCTCGGTGACGGCTATCAGCAGCACACATTACATCGTGACCCTGTCCAGCCTGGCGGGGGATGGTTCACTAGCATTGGCAGTCAAGCAGAATGGTGCCAGCGATGTGGCAGGCAATAGCAATGCACAGCAGTTTGTTGCGTCGGCTTATCAGCTGCTTTCGCCGGTGGTGATTACGCCTTCGGCACCAAGCCCGACTCCGGTTCCCGAGCCGGACAGCACTGCCACCATCATCAATATTGGCACCATCACGCCGAATATCGTGCTGGCTGCGGTCAGCGGCACCGGCCTCCCCGTCAGTACCGCAGGTACGACGTCGGCACTCACCGGCGTTCCGGGCATTCTTGGGCAAACAGCAGGCCCCATCCCGTTTGGTCAGGACCACTTTGTCCCGTTGCCGCTTGAGCCCTTTGGCAGCAGCCATGTCAATCCATCCTTCGTTTCCAATCAGACCGGCAGCAGCGGCCCCGCCTTGCAGGTGATGCCGGACTTGGGTATCCAGCAGCTGCAAGCCGGGCAAGGCTTCGCGTTCAGTTTGCCGCGCAGCACGGTGCTTACGCAGGGCTCGGACGTTGTGCTGACTGTACAGGTTCGCCAAAGCAATGGTCAGCCATTGCCTGCCTGGCTGAAATTTGACCCGCAGACTGGCCGTTTCAGTGGCACACCACCCACCGGCTGGGATAAGTCTTTGTCACTGGAAATTATCTTCAGTGATCAGCAAGGCCATCGTGGTGTGACGCATATCAAGTTGAATTCCAAGCAAGGCCAGCGTGCTGCTGCTGTGGAGGAAAACAAGGTGGCAATGGCAGGCAAACCGGCCTTGCATGAGCAGTTCCGCCAGCACGGCAAGCTGTCTTTTGACGAGCAGGTGGCTGAATGGCTGCAACAGGAAGATGTGGTCTGAGAAGGCCAAGCCGGAAACAAATCAACAATGTGCAATCAAGCATCAGTTCCAGGGGGGATACTATGACTCGACCAACTAAATGGCACACATCCTGGGCTTTCCCGGTGCTGGCCGCGCTGACCATGCTGGCATTGACAGGCTGCGCCGTCAGCCCGGCACCAATGAGCCTGAGCGACCGGCAAGCCACACTGCAGGCAGACCGGCAGAACATGTTTGGCCATCAGGAGCCGCTGAGCGGACCGGTCAGCTTGCAAGAAGCCATGGCGCGCGCCCTCAAGTACAACCTGGACTACCGGGTCAAGTTGATGGAAGAGGCCATGGCGCAGCGTCAGCTGGATTTGTCCAGCCTGGACATGCTGCCCAAGCTGGCAGTGGCGGCTGGCTACACGGCCCGCAACAAGGATAATGCGTCCTCATCGCAAAATGTTGTCACCGGCGAGCAATCCCTGGTGCCGTCTATTTCCTCCGAAAAGCGCAGCAGTACGGCAGATCTCAGCCTTAGCTGGAATGTGCTGGACTTTGGCGTCAGCTATTACACCGCGCAGCAACAGTCTGATCGCGTGCTGATCCTGCAACAGCGCAAGCGCAAAGTGGCGCAACAGTTGATCCAGCAAGTCCGTGAAGCATGGTGGCAAGCGGTTGGTGCGCAGCAGCTGGAAACTCGCATTGATACCTTGCTGGCCGAAACCAACCGCGCTCTTGACGATGCGCGCCAGGTGGAAAAGCTCAAATTGCGTGCGCCGCTGGAAATGCTGAACTACCGTCGCCAGCTGCTGGATGTCATCCGCCAGATGGGCATGGTGCGCAATGCACTGGCCCAGGCCAAGCCAAGGCTGGCCTCCATCATGAATGTTCCGCCGGGTACCGATTTCAAAGTGGCGGCTCCCAATGGCCTGCCCAGCCCGGAATTGAGCATCAAGCTTGAACAGATGGAAGAAATGGCTTTGCTGAGCCGCCCCGAGCTGAATGAGGCACGGTACAACGAACGTATCAACGTGATCGAAACCCGCAAAGCCATCGCCAAGCTGCTGCCGGGGCTGGAGTTCAGCGTTGGCCAGCACTACGACAGCAACAAATTCCTGGTGAATAATTCCTGGAGTGATGCCGGTTTGCGTGTCAGCTGGAACCTGCTGAATCTGTTTAGCGCCGGGCCCATCACCAAGGCCGCCGATGCCCAGTTGCAAGTCGCCCAGGCTCAGCGCATGGCCCTGAACATGGCGGTACTTACCCAGGTGCACGTGGCCTACCTGGACTGGCAGGGCAAGTCCCGTCAGTTTGCCCAGGAGCAAGAACTCAATGACGTTGAACAGCGCATCTACCAGCAAAACCGCAATGCCACCGATAGTGGGGTGCAAGGCCGCTTGCCTGCGATTCTGGCCGATGCCAATGCGGTATTCTCCACCCTGCGCCTGTATCAGAGTTATGGCGATCTGCAAAACGCCTATGGCCAGATGGCCTCCAGCCTGGGCCTGGATTCATTGCCGGAAAGCACCAGCAGTTACGAACTGCCCGCTTTGACCGCCGCTTTCCAAGGGGCGGAAACACATTGGCAAAGCCAGGTTTCCGGGAGCAAGCAATGACACGAGCGGCAAGCCATGCTGTGGCGTGCTTGCTGATTTCGGCAAGCACGCTGGCGGCAACACCGCCATCCAAACCACTGGCCACCCCGGTGGGCATCAGTAGCGACGGTCGCATTCGCGTGCAGCTGATTGCACGCAATGCCGTTACCTTGTCTGGCGAAATTGCCGCCAAGATTGCGGCCCTGCCGGTACCGGAGGGCGGCAGCTTCAGCAAAGGGCAGGCGCTGGTGCAATTTGACTGCGGCAGTTATCGGGCCCAGCTGCGCAAGGCCCAGGCCTCGCTGGAGGCGGCCACCCAACTGCTCAAGGTCAACAACCAACTGGCCAAGCTAAATTCGGCAGGCGCGCTGGACATTGCCCAGGCAGAGGGAAAGGCAAAGGAAGCCGCTGCCGATACCAGCTATATGCAAACCCTGGTGGGCAAATGCGTCATCAGTGCGCCGTTTAATGGCCGGGTGGCACGGCGCATTGCCGCCGTGCATCAGTATGTCAGCCCGGGAAATCCGGTACTGGATATCGTTGATTCCGGTGCCCTGGAGCTGCGCATGCTGCTTCCTTCCAAATGGCTGACCACGCTCAAGCCCGGCAAAAAATTTACCGTGAGTGTGGACGAGCTGGGTAGCAGTTTCCCGGCCCGGATTGAACGGCTGGGGGCGCAAATCGACCCGGTAAGCCAGTCCATTCTTGCGATAGGCGTGATCGAGGGGAATGGGTCCAGCCTGCTGCCAGGGATGAGCGGCTGGGCCAGCTTCAAGTAGGACATTTATGGGTCATGCGGATAGAAGCCGGGAGTTAGCCGGCCTGTTACAACTGCTGCACCGTGCGCGGGATGCCATCAGCGCAGAGCAGTTGGGATTCATCATCGTCAACGAAAGCCAGCAACTGCTGCCTTACCGGCAGGCGGCATTATGGCGGGAAGGCAGCATCCGCCACGTTGCCGCGCTATCCGGCCTGGCCGAACTTGACCCCACGGCACCCTATATGCAGTGGCTGTCGCAGTTGTTCCGGCATTTGGCGGCAAGGCCAGAGGCCGACGACAGCAAGCCGGACAGCCTGCGGGTCGATCCCCATGCACTCCCGCCTGCCTTGGCGGAGGAATGGCAGTCCTGGCTGCCTGCCCATGCACTCTGGTTGCGGCTGGGGGAGCAGGGGGCCTGCCTGTTGGCCCGCGACATGCCCTGGAACGACTACGAATGCAAGCTGGCAGAAGAGTTGGCACATGGCTACGGGCATGCATTGCTGCGCTTTGCCCCGCGCCACAACTGGAGAGAGCAGGCCGGCCAATGGTTGCGTCCCGGACGCAAGCAGCGGCGCTTGTTGCTTGTTCTGCTGCTGCTGGCCTGCCTGCCGATACGGCTTAGCGTCTTGGCCCGTGGCGAAGTTACACCGCAAGATCCGGTATTGCTGCGCGCACCGCTAAGCGGCGTTATCGACCGCATTCAGGTTCAGCCCAATCAACGGGTAAAAGCGGGAGATGCCTTGTTCGACCTGGATGCAACCACCCTGGCCGGTCAATTTGCCATGGCCGCTGGTGAGCGTGATGCCGCACAGGAAAGCTTTCGCGCCAGCGCCCAGCTGGCCGTGACCGACGACAAGGGCAAGCTGGCCATGGCGCAGGATCGTGCCAAGCTGGAAGAAAAAAGCATCGCCGCAGAATACACCGGGCTGGAACTGCAACGACTGCACGTTACCGCCCCCAATGCGGGGGTGGTGGTGTTTTCCGACCGCAACGACTGGCTGGGCAAAGCGGTAACCCTGGGTGAAAAAGTCATGACCCTGGCCGACCCGGCACATGTGGAGCTGGCCGCCTGGCTGCCCGCCGCCGAAGCGATCGATGTGGCACCCGGAGGCAAGATCACCCTCTACCCCAATGCCTCGCCCACCGAGTCTTATGATGCGGAAATCACCCGCGTTGCCTACAAGGCAGAAGCGGTGGAAAACGGCTTGCTTGCCTATCGCTTGCAAGCACGCTTCCTCAACAACAGCAAACCAAGACTAGGCCAGATGGGGACTGCCCGGGTTTATGGCAACTGGGTGCCACTCATTTATTACGCCTTGCGCCGCCCGCTGACGGCAGCCCGGCAATGGCTGGGATGGTGAAGATGAAAACCACCGTCCTGCCGGCATTGCGTCAGGAACTGACGCTGTACCCTGGCCCGACACAATCCGATGGCTCACCCAGCTGGACGTTGCACGATCCGAGCGCCAACCGGTTTTACCAGCTAGGCTGGGCCAGTTTTGAAATCCTGTCGCGCTGGTCGCTGGGTGACGCCACCGCTGTGCTGCAGGCCGTCAATCAGCAAACCACGCTGCAGCTGGGTAGCGAAGACCTTGATGCCGTACTGCTGTTCCTGTCGCGGCATCAACTATTGCAAACAACGACCGCCGAGCAAAGCAACTGGCTGTGGCAGTTGCACGAAGCCAACCGCCCCAGCCATGCCATGTGGCTGCTCAAGAACTACCTGTTCTTCCGGATTCCACTGGTACGGCCAGAAGCGCTGCTCAAGCGCTTGCTGCCCTGGACCACCTGGCTGTTTCACCCCCGTTTCTGGCTGCTCATGGGCGGTGTCTTGTTACTGGCGCTGGCATTGGTATCGCGGCGCTGGGACGAATTTACCCATACGTTTTCCGCTTATGGTGGTGTGGGTGCTGCAATCGGTATTGGTCTGTCGCTCAGCCTGGCCAAAATCCTGCACGAAATGGGGCATGCGCTGGCGGCACGGCACTTCGGCTGCCGGGTTCCGGCCATGGGTGTTGCCTTCCTGGTGATGATGCCGGTGCTCTACACCGACACCAATGACGCCTGGAAACTGGACAAGCAGCGCCAGCGGCTGCTGATTGGCGGCGCAGGCATGCTGGCCGAGCTGCTGCTGGCGGCCTGGGCCACATTGTTATGGAGTTTTTTGCCGGATGGCCCGTTGCGGGCCGGCGTGTTTCTGCTGGCAACCACCACCTGGCTGGCCACGCTGGCCATTAATGCCAGCCCTTTCATGCGTTTTGATGGTTACTTTCTGCTGGCCGACTACCTGGGACTACCCAATTTGCACAGTCGTGCCTTTGCGCTGGCGCGCTGGCAACTGCGCAAAACCTTGCTGGGGCTGGACGACCCAGTACCAGAACACTTTCCGAAAATGCGCCAGCAGGGGCTGATCCTGTTTGCCTGGGCCACCTGGCTGTATCGGTTGGTGTTGTTTCTGTCGATTGCCTTTTTGGTCTACCACCTGTTTTTCAAGGCCGTTGGCTTGCTGTTGCTGGCGGTGGAGCTGGGATGGTTTATTGCCCGTCCCATCGTCAGCGAGCTGAATATCTGGTGGCAGCGCCGCCAGGAATTGCACTGGTGCAGGCAAAGCCGCCGCAGTACCGTGCTCTTGTTGTCACTGCTATTGGTCCTGATCTTGCCCTGGCAACAGGAAGTGGCCAGCCCCGCCGTGCTAGGTGCCCTGCAATCACAAGGCCTGTATGCGCCGTCCTCCGGCGAGGTAGCAGAAACGCTGGTGCACGATGGTCAGCAAGTCAGGGCAGGCCAGGTTCTGGCACGCTTGCGCTCGTCAATACTGGACGCACAGCTGGCGCTGGCCAATGCCCGCGAGCGAGACCTGGCCTGGCAAGTCTCACAACAGGCTTTTGACCCTGAGTTACAGCGGCATGGCCCCGTATTGCAAAAACAATGGCAAGTTGCCCAAGAGCAAGTAAACACCTTGCGCCAACAACAGGCCAGGCTGACATTGACCGCCCCTTTTGCTGGCCGAGCTGTGGATATCAGTGAAGCACTGCATACCAAAACCATTGTGGCCGAGGGGGAGCATCTGTTGGATGTGGTGGGCCCGCACGGTGTCAAAGGCGAGGCCTTTGTTGATGAAGCCGCCTTGTCTGGCCTCAAGCCCGGTTATATCGCCCGTTTTGTCGCCGATGGTGGGGAATTTGCCAGCGTTCAATGCCGCCTGGGTGTGATTGACCGGCTGAACCTGCCACTACTGGATCAAACGCTACTGGCTTCCAGCTATGGTGGCCCCATTCCCACCGAACAGCGCGAACACGGGCTAAAGCCCTTGTCCGCCATTTTCCGTGTCAGGCTGGAGCAGTGTGACGATCAGGACGCTCCACTAAGAGAACTTGCCGGGTTGGCAAGATTACAGACAGAACGTTACAGCGTGTTGGAGCGTGGTGTCCGGCAATTGCTCGCCATCCTGCGTAAAGAAGCGGGGTTATAAAAACTGCTGCCTGCCGCCAAGGGCCGTGGTGCCGGTGTTTACTTCATGCCCATGCGACGGGCAAAAAAAAACTACCGCTTCCTGATGTGGAGGCGGTAGTTTTGATGAGTCTGATTTAAATAGACTGGCGCTTAGTCAGCGCGCTGGGTGCTGCGCTGGCCTTGGCTGCTGCCGGCAGAGCGCGGGCTGCGACGGTCGTAGCTGCCGCCGCCATTGCCACCAGTGCCACGACCATAGCCGCCTTCGCGACGCTCGCGACCATAACCATTGCCGGTGCTGCTACCGCTGCCACGACGCTGGCCTTGGCCCTGCGCACCGTAACCACCCGGCTTGCCGTTGCGACGCGGGCCTTTCGGCGGGCGACGGGTCGGTTCCAGGCCTTCGATCACGCCTTCGGTGATCTGGCGCTTCAGGTATTGCTCGATACGGCGAACCTTGTGGAATTCTTTCGATTCCGCCAGGGTGATGGCAGTACCGTCACGACCGGCACGACCGGTACGACCGATACGGTGTACGTAGTCTTCAGCCTGTTTCGGCAGGTCGAAGTTCACCACGTGGGTGATGGTCGGTACGTCGATACCGCGCGCAGCAACGTCAGTGGCAACCAGGATTTTGATACGACCGCGACGCAGGTCGTTCAGGGTACGGTTACGCCAGCTTTGCGGCATGTCACCATGCAGGCAGGCGGCGGAGTAGCCCTGATCGGACAGCTTGTCAGCCAGCTCTTCGGTGTAAGCCTTGGTGGCGGAGAAGATCACGCACTGATCAAAGCCCGATTCTTTCAGGATGTGATCCAGCAGACGATGCTTGTGGTTCAGGTCGTCAGCGTACAGCAGGTGTTCTTCGATGGTGCCGCCGGAAGTTTCGGTACGGGCGATTTCGATGCGTTGCGGATCGCGGGTAATCTTTTCAGCCATGCGGCCCACGGTGCCATCCAGCGTGGCGGAGAACAGCACGGTCTGGCGGCTTTCCGGGGTGGCCTTGACGATGGTTTCGATGTCTTCGATGAAGCCCATGTCCAGCATGCGGTCGGCTTCGTCCAGTACCAGCATTTCCAGACGGGAGAAGTCAACACGGCCAGAGCGCATATGGTCCATCAGACGGCCCGGAGTGGCCACGATCAGATCGATCGGGCGGGACAGGGCGCGAGTCTGGTAGCCGAAGGAAGCGCCGCCAACCAGGCAGGCGGTTTTCATCCAACGCAGGTCCTTGCCGTATTCCAGGGCGTTCTTTTCTACTTGCTGAGCCAGTTCGCGGGTCGGGCACAGAACCAGAACGCGCGGGCCTTGGCCCTTGCCGGTGGAGCGCTCGGACAGCTTGGTCAGCGCCGGCAGCAGGAAAGCGGCGGTCTTGCCGCTACCGGTTTGGGCGGAAACCAGCAGGTCGCGGCCAGCAATGGCAGCGGGGATGGCTTCGGCTTGTACGCCGGTGGGCGAGGTGTAACCAGCAGTTTCGAGTGCGCGCAGAATAGTCGGGGCAATGCCCAGATCGGAGAAATGCATAATGTCCTTTCAAACCGGAATAGAGCCGGTGTCGCTTGGCCAGGAGATGTGGCGGTTAGCAGCCTCATTCAGAGGCTGTCGGTCATCGGCACCAACCTGTGCAAGCGGCGAACAGCAGTCCAGTCAAAAGAGACACTACGTGGACGAAGCCTGGGATATCGGTCAGGGACGATGAAGTATCACGCCAGCATGCTTGCTGATTCCTGCAAAAGCTGCTGGCGGAAATGGAAATCAGAAGGGTTCGCACTTTACGGTAAAAAACGTGCGTTTGCAAGCTGTTTTTGCAAAGTGCTTGGCTAAGTGATTGATTCACCGCCAGGTGATGTCGCAAAAAGAGAAAAATTGCATATTTCTGCAATATTCAGCTGTGCCGGCCATTCATGGCTTGCTTTGCCAGTAATGGTTGTAGCCATTGCACTGCACCATCGGTATCGCGATATTCCGCACCACTCCAGTAGGCATAGGGCAGGCTGGCAAGCTGTGCGAACAGCGCGGCGAAATCCAGTGTGCCGCTGCCAGGGGCTCCGCGACCGGGGAAGTCGGCAAACTGCAGATGGCCAATGCGCGGCCAGTGCTGCGCCAGCAAGGCTGCCAGTGGTTCGCCCATGCGTGCCATGTGGTAAAGGTCGACTTGCCAGAAAAGGTTGGGGTGATCCGGCAGTTGCTGCAATTCATCGACCGTGCTGATGAGAAAACCCGGCATGTCATGGCGGTTGATGGCTTCCACGGTGCAGCGGATCTGCTGCGCGGCCAGCGCAGTGGCCGCCAGTTGCAAATTGGCGTGCAGGGTATCCAGTGCCTGCTGGCGGCTGCAGCCTGCGGCCAGGCGGCTGGGCAGGATATTGACGGCTTCCACATCCAGCTGCGTGGCGTAATGCAGGCATTGTTGCAGGCCGCTGGCGAATTCCGCTTCTTTGCCGGGGGTGCTGGCCAGCCCGGTACCACCTTGCATCAGGTCACCGGCGGGGGCGTTGATCAGTACCAGCTGCAACTGATGCTGACTCAGCCAGCCTTGTAGCTGTTCCACTGTGTGTTCATAGGGAAACTGGATTTCCACTGCTGCAAAACCGGCGGCACGGGCGGCGGCAAAGCGCTGCGGCCACGGCAGGTGGCTAAACAGCATGCTGAGGTTGGCGCAGAGCTTCAACATGATTTGGTTTCCTGATTCTGGTCCTGATACAGCTGAATGACGCTGCTAAGGTCGGCCATGGCGTGGCCTTGTGCGGCATGCAGGCGCATCAGCTGGCTGGCCAGTGCCGCCAGCGGGGTGGCGGACTGGCTTTGTCTGGATAGCTGACCGGCGTTGTCCAGGTCCTTCAGCAAGGTGGCCACCTTCCACTGCACCGGCTCGGCCTGGCGCGCAGCCATGCGCGGGGCCAGTATCTGCAAGGGTAGGGAGTCGGCAAAGCCGCCAGCCAGCGCCGCTGCCAGCAGGCTGGCGTCCACGCCATTGTGCTCAGCCAGAGATACCGCTTCGGCAATCAGCATGGCATTGGCCGCCACAATCAGTTGATTGCAGATTTTGGTCACCTGTCCGCTACCGACATCGCCCATACGGGTAATGCGTTGTGACAAGGCCTGCAAGGGCAGGCTGGCGCGCTGGATGTCGGCCTGGCTGCCACCGGCCATGATTACCAGGCTGCCTTGTTCTGCACCTTTAACCCCGCCGGATACCGGCGCATCCACCCAGCTGGCGCCCTGTTGCTTTGCCTGCGCTGCGCAGCGGCGAGTGGTGTCCGGGTCGATGCTGGACATATCGATGATGAGCTGCCCGGCGCGCAAGACAGGCTGTAACTGGGTGATGACGCCTTGCACTGCAGCGGCATCGGCAATGCACAGCATCAGGATGTCGCTGGCAGCAGCCAGTTCAGCCAGCGAGGTGGTGGTTTGCATGCCTTCGGCACCAGCCTGCTCCAGCTTGTCCGGCGAGCGGTTCCAGACGGTGAGCGGGAAGCCGGCCGCTTGCAGCCGCCGACACATGGGCAAGCCCATCAGGCCCAGGCCGATAAAACCGATTTTTTCCATGGTGCTAGCCTTTGTCACAAAGCGGGATGGCGAAATTCTAGTGGCATGCTCGTCGTGGCGTCGAGTCTTGAGCGATGGCATGAAAAAAGCGACCCGGTTGCGTGTGCAAGCGGGTCGCCTTGGCGCTGCCGGGTTAAGGGCAGAGGGCCGGGCTTATGCCTGCCACTCAATCAGCGCGTAGTTCTTCTTGCCGCGCTTGAGCAGGCTGAAGCGGCCAAACAGACGATCACCGGCAGTAAAGCGATGCTCGATGCTGTCTGCCTTGTTGCCATTGATGCTGACGGCACCGCTCTGGATGAAGGTGCGCGCTTCGCTCTTGGACTTGGCCAGACCGCCATTGGCCACAGCGTCAATCAGGCTGTCGTCAGCTGCATTCAGCACGAAGTGCGGCAGGCCGTCCTGCGCCAGTTGGGCGAAGTCGTCTTCGGTCAGGCTGGACAGGTCGTTGCTGAACAGGCTTTGAGTGATGCGCTGGGCGGCGGCCAGGGCGGCCTTGCCGTGTACCAGTTCGGTGACCTGTTCGGCCAGGATGCGCTGGGCCTCCGGCTTGCCATCACGCGCCTTGTCGGCGGCTTCGATGGCGGCGATTTCTGCCACCGACAGGAAGCTGAAGTAACGCAGGAATTTGTACACGTCGGCATCGGCAGTGCCCAGCCAGAACTGGTAGAAGGCGTAGGGCGAGGTTTTGCGCGCATCCAGCCAGATGGTGCCGGATTCGGTTTTGCCAAACTTGGTGCCGTCCGATTTTGTCACCAGCGGCATGGTCAGGCCAAACACCTGTTGCTGGTTCAGGCGACGGGTAAGGTCGGTACCGGCGGTGATATTGCCCCACTGGTCGGAACCACCAATTTGCAGCTTGCAGCCCAGGCGGCGGTTCAGCTCGGAAAAGTCATAACCCTGCAGCAGGCTGTAGGAGAATTCGGTATAGGAAATGCCCTGGTCGTCGCGGCTGATGCGTTGCTGTACCGCTTCTTTCTTGATCATGGCGTTGACCGAGAAATGCTTGCCGATGTCGCGCAGGAATTCCAGTGCGCCCATGCCGCCAAACCAGTCGTAGTTGTTGGCCATGACTGCGGCATTGTCGCCCTCGAAAGACAGGAAGGGCGAAACCTGGGCACGGATTTTCTCCACCCAGCTTTCGATGATGTCCGGGGTATTCAGCTTGCGTTCGGTGGCCTTGAAGCTGGGGTCGCCGATCATGCCGGTGGCACCGCCCACCAGGGCGATGGGGCGATGGCCTGCCAGCTGGAAGCGTTTGAGCATCAGAATGGGAACCAGGCTGCCGATGTGCAGGCTGTCAGCAGTCGGGTCGAATCCGCAATACAGGGTTACCTGTTCCTTGGCCAGAAGTTCGGACAAGGCGGCGGCGTCTGTGGTTTGCGCGATCAGGCCACGGGCCTCCAGATCCTCGATCAGTGAAGCTTGGGTCATTACTTTCTCCAACTCAATGCGTGAAAACAGTGCCACAAGGGGCTGTCAGTGCGTTGGCCGTCTGCGGTCCTCATCCGGGCGGACCGGACTGGAAGGGGCGGCGAAAGGGCTGATTCTACCCGAAAACGGCATTTTCAGAATCCAAAACCGGCATTCTTCGGTGATTACCCCTGTTCTTGGCGGGGGACACAGTCTTTAACCAGTCTGGAGTAGGCAGCCGTGTTACCGCTGGTTACACTTTGGCCTTTTAATGTGCTGCCTGGTGAGTGTGAGCATGGAAAAGATGATCAAGGTATGGGATGCGCCAACCCGGTTGTTTCACTGGAGCCTGGTGCTGCTGTTTGCTGGCATGTGGTTTACCGGTGAGCAGGGCGGCGACTGGCTGCACTATCACGTGTGGTGTGGCGAGGCGATTGCTGCCTTGCTGCTGTTCCGGTTGATCTGGGGTGTGGTGGGCAGCGAAACCGCCCGTTTCCGCCAGTTTGTTAAAGGTCCGGCGGCCATCCGGCGCTATCTGCGCGGCGGCGAGGCCGAGCAGCCCGGCCATAATCCGCTGGGTGGCCTGATGGTGGTGGCGCTGCTGGTAGTGCTGCTGGTGCAGGTAAGCAGTGGCCTGTTTTCCAGCGATGTCGACAGCTACACTTTTGACGGACCGCTAGCCAAGCTGATTAGCAGCGGGCTGTCGGAAGCGGTTACCGGCTTTCACAAGCTGTTTTTCAACTTCATCCTGTTGTTGGTGGCCATGCATGTGGCGGCCATCATTGCTTACCGGGTGCTGAAGAAGCAGAACCTGGTGCGGCCCATGCTGACCGGATATCAGCCGGCACAGGGCAAGGCTGCGCCGCTGTTCTTCCGTGGCTGGCCGGTGGCCTTGTTGTCGCTGCTGCTGTCCTGTGGCGGGGTCTGGCTGTTGCTTACCCGCCTGTAGGCCTGCTACGGCATCCATGAAAAAAGCCCTGATGACTCAGGGCTTTTTCTTTTCAGGTCTGGCTGGCGCAGGCGCAGTTTATTTTTCCGGGCCACGGAAGCTGTCATGACAGGCTTTGCAGCTTTGTGCCACCACGCCGTAGCTCTTCTTGATGCTGGCCAGGTCGCCGTTATGTGCGGTGCTGTCCAGGTCATTGACTGACTTCAGGAAGGTGTCGCGCGCGGCCTGGAACTTGGCCGGCTGGCTCCAGATTTCAGGCTTGGCCCGGCTCTTGCTGTCGATGCTGTTGGCCGGGAAATGGTTGAACGGCTCGGCGGCAATCTGCTTCAGGCCGTCGGCCATGGCAATGAATTTGGCCTTGTTGTACGGGTCGCGTTCACGCACCACCATGCCCATCGGCTCGAAAGCGCGCAGGATTTTCTTGAAGCTCTGGGTGCGGATTTCAGCCGGGGAGTCGGCCATGGCAGCGGGGATGGCCAGTGCTGCAAGCAGCAGGGCAGTGATGGTTTGTTTCATAAGCGGCTATGGTGTGTTGGCTGTGGGTTGTGAGGAAGTTTCACAGAAGAAGTTCAGCAAAATCGTGATCTTCTTCTGCGCAATCAAAAATTCTATCAGTCTTTGCGGAAGGCGTCGTGGCAGCTCTTACAGGACTTCTGCACCGCACCAAACTGGTTCTTGATGCTGGCGGCATCGCCGTTGGCTGCCACTTGCTTCAGCTTGCCGGTTTCGGCCTTGAAGCTATCGACTGCCTTGTTCCAGTCGGCGGATTTGCTCCAGATCTCTGCTTTGGCATCGGTTTTTTGGCTGGTCTTGCCACTGGCGCTGCCCGCCGGGAAATGCTGCCACGGCTGCTGGGCAAGGGCGTCCAGATGCATGGCCAGCTTGCTGAACTCGTCCTTGCTGAAGGTATCGGCCTTTGCCAGCTTGCCCATGGCGGCGGCGTCTTTTTTGAACTGCTTGAAAATTGCCTGGCGTGCCGTTACCGGATCATCGGCGGCAAAGGCCGGGCTGGCCAGCAGGGCGCAAAGGCTGAGCATGAGGGTGGTTTTCATGAAGTCTCCTTCAGGTGGTTGCAGTCTGCTTACAGGGGATAACGCAGGCTAGCACGGCTGGATGACATCCAGTACCCATTGCGTGTTAATGCTTGTGTTGATGTGATGTTATACAGTAACATCCGCTCCATCTGACAGGAGCAGTCTATGGACAGCAATCATTATCTGCAGGCGGCTGAAGCACATTGCGAGCGCCGTGGCTGCAAGCTGACGGCACTGCGCAAACAGGTGCTGGAACTGGTTCTACGCCACCAGGGTGTGGTCAAGGCTTACCAGGTGTTGGCTGATTTGCAAAAAGAGCGCGGCATTGCTGCACCGCCTACGGTGTATCGCGCGCTGGATTTTCTGGTAGAGCAGGGTTTGCTGCATCGGGTGGATGCACTGAACGGCTTTATCGTCTGTGACCATTTTGAGTGTCAGCACGAAAGCATGATTCTGGTGTGTGAAACCTGCGGCAAGGTGCAGGAAGTTGACGTGATGGCGGCACTGGCCGGCCTGCGTGATGTGGCGGCTGCCGCCGACTTCTCCCTGAGCAGCCAGAACCTGATGCTGACCGGACTTTGCAAGGTATGTCGCGTATGAAAAAAACCATTGTCAATCTGTTTACCGGCTTTCTGGGCGTGGGTAAAACCACGGCCTTGCGCCATCTGATTGCCACCCGCCCTGCCAGTGAAAAATGGGCGGTCATTGTCAACGAATTTGGCGAAGTAGGCATCGACGGTGCCGCGCTGATGAATGATGACCTGCCGATAGCAGAAATCGCCGGGGGCTGCCTGTGCTGTGTGGCTGGCCCGCAGATGACGGCCACGGTGGCCACCTTGCTGCGGCGCGAGCGCCCGGACCGCCTGCTGATCGAGGCCAGCGGTCTGGCCCATGCCGCCGGAGTGATCGACGAATTGCGTGCCAAGCCGCTGGGCGAGGCGCTGGAGGTGGGGGCGGTGCTGACGCTGGTGGATCCGCGCCAGTTTGTCAGCCCGGACTACCTACGCCAGCCGCTGTATCGCGATCAGGTGGCCATTGCCGATGTACTGGTGGCCAACAAGACCGACATGGCCGATGTGGAGACGCTGGACGCTTTCCGTACCCAGGCCGGCAAGTTGTTTCCGCCCAAGTCCGTCATTGCCGAGGTGCGTGATGGTCTGGTGGAGGTGAGCTGGCTGGATGCTGCCGTCACCGTCAAGCCGCGCTATCGTCCAGCCATTGCGGCAGACAGCGGCAATGGCTGGGATTCGGCTGGTTGGACCTTCCCGCCGGAGCAGTCCTTCAGCGGCGAAAAACTGACCGATTTCTTTGACGATCTGCCCAAGCGGGTGCCGGGACTGGTACGTGCCAAGGGCGTATTCAAGGTGCTGGACAGCTGGGTGTGGCTGAACTGGGCCGAAGGGCAGTGGGGTGCCAGCCAGGTGTCCTGGCGGCGCGACAGCCGTTTCGAGCTGATTGCGCCTGCACTGGATAACGCTGCCATCGAGGCCGCGTTGCAAGCCTGCTTCGAGTAAATCAACACATGAAACATCAACATTCTTCGTCTGGCGATCAGCATGCACACGCGCATGGCCATGATCACGCCGCTGCACCGCATCAGCATCTGACTGCTGCCAATCTGCGGCCACCAGTCAGCCTGCTGGCGATGTCGGCCTGGCAACGGCTGGCGCTGGCCCTGCTGCTGCTGGCAGTACTGTGGGGCGTGGTGCTGTGGGCATTGCAGGAGGTGGCATGAAGGTCGAACTGGATAACCTTACCGTGTCCTATCAGCGCCATCCGGCGGTGCATCACGTCAGTGGCAGCTTTGCCAGTGGCGATGCCACTGCCATCTTTGGCCCCAATGGTGCGGGCAAAAGTACCTTGCTCAAGGCCATGATCGGCGCGCTCAAGCCCGATTCCGGCCAGGCCCGGCTGGACGGCTTTGCGCGCCAGGATATTGCCTATCTGCCGCAGCAGTCCGAGATCGACCGCTCTTTGCCGGTCAGCGTGCTGGACCTGGTGGCCACCGGCCTGTGGCACCGCACCGGGCCGTTTGGCATGGTTGGCCGCGCCGGCCTTGGCCAGGCCATGGATGCCTTGGAACAAGTGGGCCTGGCCGACTTTGCCCCGCGTCCGATTTCGGCCTTGTCCAGCGGGCAATTCCAGCGCGTGTTGTTTGCCCGCATCTTGTTGCAGGATGCGCGGCTGATCCTGCTGGACGAGCCATTTACCGCCATGGATGCCAAAACCACTTTCGACCTGCTGGAGCTGGTGCGGCGCTGGAAGGAAGAGGGCCGCACCATTATTGCCGTGTTGCACGACTACGAGCAGGTGCGCGCTTATTTTCCGCATACCCTGCTGTTGGCGCGGGAAGTGGTGGCCTGGGGACGCACCGAGCAGGTGCTGACGGATGCCAATCTGAAACGGGCGGTGGACACTGCAGCCCACTGGCAGGACCGCGCTGCGGTATGCCAGGTTGACGGGATCAATGCCTGATGCAACACCTTTACGATTTACTGATTGCCCCCTTTGTGGACTTTGCCTTCATGCGCCGTGCACTGGCCGGTTGCCTGGCCTTGTCGCTGGGCAGCGGCCCCATCGGCCTGTTTCTGGTGATGCGGCGCATGAGCCTGATGGGCGATGCCATGAGCCACGCGGTGCTGCCCGGTGCGGCGGTCGGCTTCATGCTGGCTGGCCTCAGCCTGCCCGCCATGAGCCTGGGCGGTTTTGTCGCCGGGGTGCTGGTGGCGGTGCTGGCGGGCCTTGCCACGCGCTTTTCCGGCATCAAGGAAGACGCCAGCTTTGCGGCCTTCTATTTGTTGTCGCTGGCCATTGGTGTGCTGCTGGTGTCAAAAAGCGGCAGCAATGTGGACCTGATGCACATCCTGTTTGGCTCGGTACTGGCAGTGGACGATGCCGCCCTGTACCTGGTGGGTGGTGTGGCCTCGGTTACCCTGATCGGCCTGGCCTTCATCTATCGCCCCATGTTGCTGGAAAGCCTGGACCCGGTATTCCTGCGTTCGGTGGGGGCGCGTGGCGGCCTGTGGCATATGGCCTTCCTGATGCTGGTGGTACTCAATCTGGTATCCGGCTTTCAGGCACTGGGTACCTTGATGGCGGTGGGCTTGATGATGTTGCCCGCCATTACCGCCCGGCTGTGGTCGGAAACCGTGGAGGGCATGCTGGTGATGGCGGTGAGTGTGGCCTTTGGCAGCGGCCTGGCTGGTTTGCTGCTGTCTTATCACTTTGAGCTGCCCTCCGGCCCCGCCATCATCCTGGTGGCCGGCCTGTTCTACCTGTTTTCGCTGCTGTTCGCTCCGGCGGGCGGTGCCCTGCCGCGCTATATCCGTGCGCGACATTTTGAATCTTGAGGAGAAGGCATGAAAAAGCGTCTGTTGAGCCTGCTGTTGCTGAGCCTGCCGATCACGGCCATGGCAGCCAAATTGCCGGTGGTGGCCAGTTTCAGCATCGTGGGTGACATGACCCGTGAAATCGGTGGCGAGCGGGTGGATGTGGTGTCGCTGGTGGGGCCTGATCAGGATGCCCATGTGTTTCAGCCTGCACCGGCCGATGTGAAGCGCCTGTCGGCTTCACGCCTGTTTGTCACCAATGGTCTGGGCCTGGAAGGCTGGATGGGCCGTCTGACCAAGGCCTCCGGCTACAAGGGGGTGATGGTGGAAGCGGGCAAGGGCATCAAGACGCGCATGGCACCGGCAGAAGAAGGGGAAGGGCATGGTCACGATGTGGTGGACCCGCATGCCTGGCACGATCCGCAACGGGTGCAGGTGTATATCCGCAATATCACCGCTGGCCTGATCAAGGCCGACCCGCAAGGCAAGGATGAGTACAATCGCCGTGCTGCCGATTTTTCCGCACGGGTCAAGCAAGAGGACGACTGGGCTGCCAAGCAGTTTGCTGCCATTCCGGTTGCCAAGCGCAAGATGCTGACCTCACACGATGCCTTCGGCTATTTTGGTGAGCGTTATGGCATCAAGATGCTGGCTATCCAGGGCGTTAGCACCGAAGCCGAAGCATCGGCCAAGGGAGTGGCACAGCTGGTAAAACAGGTAAGGCAGGAAAAGGTGAGCGCGGTGTTCATGGAAAACATGACCGACAAGCGCCTGCTGGAGCAACTGACCCGCGAAGCCAAGGTAAAGATTGGCGGCGAGCTGTATGCCGATGCGCTGTCAAAGCCGAATGGCCCGGCAGCCAGCTATCTCAAGCTGTTCCATTACAATGTGGAAACCGTATTGCAGTCGCTACGCTAAAGCCGCTGGCTTGACACTGCCAGAATCTGAAAGCCGCCCGCTACCGCCAGGGGCGGCTTTTTAGTGGCTGGATGCCAGCAACAGCAAACGGGTCAGCCCCATGCCCGCCACCAGCAGGCCCGCCAGCAGCCTTACCGGGCGCTGCTGTATCCATTGGCGCAAGGTGTCGGCAAACACCCCCATCAACAACAAATTGGGCAAGGTGCCCAGGCCAAAGGCCAACATCAGCAGGCCGCCTTGCAGCGCCTTGCCGCTGGCCAGCGCCGACAGCGTGGCACTGTATACCAGCCCGCAGGGCAGCCAGCCCCACAGCATGCCTGCCAGTAGTGCCGTGCGCGGGCGACGGATGGGCAGCAGCCGTGCCAGCAGGGGTTGCAGCCTTGCCCACACCGGGCGGCCCAGTTTTTCCAGGGAGATGATGGCGCTGGAGAGCCCGGCCAGGTACAGGCCCATGGCAATCAGCATCAGGTTGGCCACGACCAGCAGCGCCAACTGTGCTGGCCTTGCGCTAAGCAAAGTGAGGCCGGCTTCGGCCAGGCCACCCAGCAAAACCCCAGCCATCACATAGCTGAGAATCCGTCCGGTGTTGTAGGACAGCATGATCTGCCAGCGTTGCTGACCGGCAGGCAGATTCAGCGTCAGCGCCGTGACAATGCCGCCGCACATCCCCATGCAATGCCCGCCGCCAAGCAGGCCAGCAAGAAAGATCACCCAGAAACCTGTTTCTAACATGCGACAACCTGTTGCTTAAATCCCTATTCTACCAGAGGGCATAAGCAGCCGGCTTGCCTGATTTTTAAGCAAAATGTGACATTGTAATAGTAAATAAATCTCAAATACTGTTTGGCATTACTGTGTGCGGACAGCTAGAAAAAAAGTAGCAGGGAAAAGAAATCCGCGCTGGAAAAAGGCGGGCTCTGCCCTGAGAATGCTCATTCTTTCCTGTCAGTAATCGGGGATGGCCTGATTAACAAGGCCAATCTGGCAGGAGCTGCAATGTGTAACGACCCAATAGAGAAACTGAGGAAACTACATGGCCAAGTATTTGACGCTCGAACATCTGGGCCAATCTGCAATCATCACCATCAATAATCCTCCTGCCAATGTGTGGACCATCGCCAGCCTGCGCGAACTGGCAGCGCTGATGAAGGATCTGCAAGCGGATAGCGCAGTACGTGCCGTCGTGATTACCGGAGCAGGCGATGCCTTTTTCTGTGCCGGAGCCGATCTGAAACTGTTCAGCAATGGCAACAAGCAGGAAGTGGCAGATTTGCTGGATGCTTTTGCTACGGCTTTTGCTGCGCTGCGTAATTATTCCGGCGTTACTGTCGCGGCCATCAACGGTTATGCGCTGGGTGGCGGGCTGGAATGCGCGCTGATGTGTGACTACATGGTGGTGGAACGTGGTGCCAGACTGGGTTTGCCGGAAACCAGGGTTGGCCTGCTGCCGGCAGGTGGTGGCAGCAAGACGCTGGCCGACAAGGTGGGCGTGTCCTGGGCTAAGCGCATCCTGCTGGGGGGAGAAATCCTGAGTGCAGAAAAAGCCTACGAAATCGGCCTGGTGGAGGAAATTGTCGATCCGGGTTTTGCCAAGATCATGGCGGTAAGCCTGGCTGGAAAAGTGGCTAATCAGGCTCCGCAGGCGGTAGCACGTGCGCGCCAGCTGATTGAATCCAGTGCGGGCAGAACACTGGAGGAGCACCTGCAACAGGAACGTGCGGCCCTGTTGTCGCTGATTGGCGAAGCCGAGCAACTGGAAGGTGTATCTGCCTTTCTGGGCAAGCGTGCACCTGGCTGGGCAGACGAGGACTGACCGGAGCTGTCATGCCGGGTAGGCAGTAAAGCAGCCGGGGCAAGGCTCCGGCTGCTTTACTGTGTATGCCCCAGGCGAGGGCGCTTTGATTGGTGATGAGGCGCAACAGCCGCCGCAGGCATAATATTTAGCATTTGCTAATTTAAGTGTGACGCACTGGGACTTGGGCCAGTTTCTTCCGCGCATTCCTTTGTTGATAATGATTCTCAATCAAAAAATTAATTCATCATTAAATCCCGTCAACAAAACCCCAAGCACTATGCAAACAAAAAAACCTTACCTGTCCCGGACCTATCTTTATAAAACCCTTGTCCTGAGCGCCAGTCAGCTTGTGCTGGCCGGCTGCAGCAATACCATGCCCGCCAAGCTGGCTGACCGCGCAGAAACCCGACCTGCCTATGAAAAGGTGGCAGGCAACTATTTGCTGAATACCAGCCATACCGCTCAAGGCCAGGACGAGCGTATCCGCTTTGTCATCCTGCATTACACAGCACTGAATCAGCCTGATTCCCTCGCCATGCTGACCGGTCCGCTGGTCAGCACGCATTATCTGGTGCCGGAGTTTCCCCAATGGCGCAGCGGTATGCCGGTCATCATGCAATTGGTGCCGGAAAGCAAGCGTGCCTGGCATGCCGGCGTCAGTAGCTGGGGCGGCTGGAGGGCCTTGAATGCTTCTTCGGTGGGCGTGGAAATGGTGAACCGTGGCTACACCGAATTACCTACTGGCTGGCGTCAGTGGTATCCGTATACGCCTGAGCAGATCAAGGCCGTGTCGATCTTGCTTAGGGACGTGATTGCCCGGAACCAGATCCAGCCCTACAACGTGCTGGGCCACAGCGATGTGGCACCCTTGCGCAAGTCCGATCCGGGGCCGTTATTCCCCTGGGAGCAATTAGCCGCCATGGGGCTTGGTGCCTGGCCGGACCCGCAAGTGGTAGAGAAATACCTGGCAGGGCGTGCGCCGCAACAGGCCGCCGTGGTACTGGAGGTGCAACAAAGCCTGAAACGCTATGGTTACGACCAGATCCCCCAGACCGGGGAGCTGGATGAGGATACCCGCAAGACAATCAGTGCATTTCAGATGCACTTTCGTCAGGCCGATATCGGCGGTAATGCCGATGCCCAGACCGAAGCCATTGCCAAGGCATTGGTCGAAAAATACCGCCAATAGCCAAGGGGTGGATTCCATGACCGTTGTTCAGGCTTCACCATTGTTGCCAGCAATAAAAAAAGCCACGACATGTCGTGGCTTTTTTCTTGCAGGCAAAGCCGACATGGCTTAGCCGCCGATCTTGTCCTTGCCGCCCATGTACGGACGCAGCACGGCCGGAATGGTCACGCTGCCATCGGCGTTCTGGTAGTTTTCCAACACCGCCACCAGGGTACGGCCCACGGCCAGGCCAGAGCCGTTCAGCGTGTGTACCAGTTGGTTCTTGCCGTTTTCGTCCTTGAAACGGGCCAGCATGCGGCGCGACTGGAAAGCTTCACAGTTGGAGCAGCTGGAGATTTCGCGGTAGGTGTTCTGCGCCGGCAGCCATACTTCGATATCGTAAGTCTTGGCTGCACCAAAACCCATGTCACCGGTGCACAGGGTAATCACGCGGTAGGGCAGTTCCAGTGCTTTCAGGATGTTCTCGGCGTGGCCAACCATTTCTTCCAGCGCGGCGTAGGAATGGTCTGGGTGCTCGATGCGCACCATTTCCACCTTGTCGAACTGGTGCTGGCGGATCATGCCACGGGTGTCACGGCCATAGCTGCCCGCTTCGGAGCGGAAGCAGGGCGAGTGCGCGGTCAGCTTGAGCGGCAGCTCTTCCATTTTCAGAATGCTGTTGCTCACGGTATTGGTCAGGGTGATTTCCGAAGTGGAAATCAGGTACTGGTCCACCGTGCCTTCTTCGCCGCCCTTGGTCACCTTGAACATGTCTTCGGCAAACTTCGGCAACTGGCCGGTGCCAAGCAGGGCGCTGTCGTTGACGATGTAGGGAGTGTAGTGCTCGGTATAGCCATGCTCGCCGGTGTGGGTGTTGAGCATGAACTGCGCCAGTGCGCGGTGCAGGCGGGCAATGTCACCCTTCAGCACGGTGAAGCGGGCACCGGACAGCTTGGCACCAGTGTCGAAATCCAGGCCCAGCGGGGTGCCGATATCGACGTGGTCTTTCACTGCAAAGTCGAACTGGCGCGGCACGCCCACGCGGCGTACTTCCACATTGTCATTCTCGTCCTTGCCCACCGGAACGGATTCGTTCGGCAGGTTGGGAATGCTCATCAGCAGGGCATCCATCTTGGCTTGCACCGCCTCGAAAGCACTTTCTGCCGCTTTCAGTTCATCGCCCAGGTTTGCCACTTCGGCCATGATGGCAGACACATCCTCACCCTTGCGCTTGGCTTCGCCAATTTGCTTGGAGGTGGCATTGCGGCGCGATTGCAGCTCTTGCATGCGGGTTTGCAGCGCCTTGCGGTCGGCTTCCATGGCGGTGAAAGCGGCGGTATCCAGGGTGTAGCCACGGCTGGCCAGGCGGGCAGCAACGGCGTCCAGATCGTTACGGAGCAATTGAATGTCTAGCATGGAAAATCCTGATGGTATTGAAGTGTCTTGCTGGTAGCGGGCTGTTTAACAGCATCAGCCCCTTACTGAATCCTGCATGCGGAGGGGAAGCAACCGCTTGTGGTGCTGCACTGTCTGCCTGTGGCTGGCAGCACCAACTTGTTCTGTAAAACGCAAGTGTAACGGCAACCGGCAGGCTTTGTCCTGCCTGTTGCAGGCAAAAACAGCATTATAAGCAATGCTGGCGGGCTTGTAGATGCTGGCAGGCGACGCCCGGTTGGCTTGCGCCCGACGTCGGTCTGGCATGGATCAGCCCCAAGTCAGAGCGGCCGCTTTATTTCTTTCCCGCTTCTTCATCCCACTTTTTCAGTTGTGCCAGTTTCTCGCCAATCTTGATTTCCAGCCCGCGCGGCACCGGCTGATACCAGCCTGGTTCCGGCATGTCGTCCGGCAGATAGCTTTCCCCGGCGGCGTAGGCGTTTGGTTCGTCATGGGCGTAGCGGTATTCGTGGCCGTAGCCCAGTTCTTTCATCAGCTTGGTGGGCGCATTGCGCAGGTGCACCGGTACAGGGCGGCTCTTGTCCTGTTTCACAAAGGCGCGGGCCTGGTTGTAGGCCATGTAGCCGGCATTGCTCTTGGCGGCCACCGCCAGGTAGATGGCGGCTTGGGCCAGTGCCAGTTCGCCTTCCGGGCTGCCCAGTCGTTCGTAGGTGGCGGCAGCGTCATTGCAGATCTGCATGGCGCGCGGGTCGGCCAGACCGATGTCCTCCCAGGCCATACGCACCAGGCGGCGTGCCAGGTAGCGCGGGTCGGCCCCGCCATCCAGCATGCGGGTGAGCCAGTACAGTGCGGCGTCCGGGTTGGAGCCGCGCACCGATTTGTGCAGGGCAGAAATCTGGTCGTAGAAGGCGTCGCCGCCCTTGTCGAAACGGCGGGCGTTGACGCTGAGCACCTCGGCCAGAAAGTCCTGGGTGATCTGGCCGGTTTTGCGTGCCAGCGCGGCGGTGCGGGTTTGTTCCAGCAGGTTGAGAAAGCGCCGTGCATCGCCATCGGCGTAGCCGGAGAGGGCGGCAATGGCTTGCTGGTCAAATTCCAGCCCATCCAGTGCGCCCTTGTCGCGTGCGCGCTGGAATAGCAGTACCAGTTCGTCTTCGCCCAGGCTGTTGAGCACATACACCTGCGCGCGGGACAGCAGGGCGGAGTTCACCTCGAATGAGGGGTTTTCCGTGGTGGCACCAATAAAGGTGAGCAGGCCGGATTCGACAAAGGGTAAAAATGCATCCTGCTGGCTTTTGTTGAAGCTCGATATAGTGCTATGGACTCGTTGTAAATCAACGGGTTGCCGTGGCCTAAAGCGTGTTTTTTGCACAAAACACCGCTTTTGATGCACAATTTTTTGCACCACGGTTTTTGATTGTGCAATCTGGGGGCTCAAAGTGTCCGTCTATTCATTCAAGTACAAAGTTCTAAACAGGGAAACAGGCCGCAAGGTGTCTGTTACCCGCTGGCGAGTCCAAATCCGCAAAGGTGGTGAAAACATCAACAAAGTGTTTGATGATGAGTCCACGGCCCGTTCTTTTGAAGAACAGGAGTTGAAGCGGATTGACTCAGGTGTTCCACAGAATCTCATTTTTGATATGAAATATCAAATGGAGATGCCCAACATGAGAACCCTTCTCAAAGACTATTTTGAGAAGTTCATGATCAAGCATGCTGAATCATCACTCAAGACCAATCACAACCGTTGCCTTTCAGCCATCCCTTCCATTCCCATTTACTTCAAAGACATTGGTAGCAAGATTGACAACTACCGTTATCAGAACACCATTGTTGATGCCATGATGAACAGGGTCTTTAACAAGGATCACATTCCATTTGGTGACTTCAAGATTGATACAGTGGATTTCTGGCTGCTGTTTGCCTATATGGAATCAAGGAAAGCTACAGGCATCAAGAACAACACCATCCTCCGTGAGATTTCAACCATCAGTTCAGCCTTTGAAAAGGTCTACAAGCTTTATCCTGACCTCTTCCCAAAAGGATTGATGAATCCAGTGAAGATGCTGCCCAAGGGTGAAAAGCCCAAGCCCTACCTTGGAAGGAAACGGGTTCTCTCTGAAGAAGAGGCGGTACAGATTGCAGAATGGATGAAGTTAAAGAGCAATCCAGAACCCTACTTTGTGTTTGTCACTTGTCTTGAATCTGGAGCACGAAAAAGTGAAGTTCTTGGTGCCCAATGGGAAAATGTGAACTTCAATATCTGGTCTATCTTCATCCCGAAAACAAAGAATGGCAAACCAAGGGATATTCTGATTCCAGATGATGAAGAATTCCGTGCATGGCTCTTGAAGAATCGGATGGCAAAAGGCCCTATCTTCAAGCTAACTGGCTGGAATTTCCGTGCTTATTGGGTTGATGCCTTGAAGGCTTTAGGGATGTATGATGATCCAGATACAAGGCTTCATTTCCACGATACCCGCCGCACTGCACTGACTAAGTTGATTCGTCAAAAAGCTTTGAACAACTTCCAGATTGCAAAGGAAATGGGTGTCTCACCACAGACTGTAGAACAGACCATTCAGAACATGCCAGATCGCCTAGCAGGTGTATTTGCCAAGCTTCGTAGTGGTCAAGCACTCAGCGAAGAAGAAATCATGATGCTGGCAGGACATAGCTCTTCAGCGATTACGAATGTCTACTACGCCGACAGGAATTAATTCCAGATTTCTTTTACACTACAAACACCACCATGGCCACAAACAACCCATCTAAAGGACAGAAGCACATGAGCACCTATGCTGAACTTCAAGCACAAATCAAGAAACTTCAAGAGCAAGCTGAACTCGTTAAAGCCAAAGAACTTGAAACCGTCATTGCGGACATCAAGGCAAAAATTTCTGAATACGAACTGACTGCTGAACAACTGGGACTCTCTACACCAACCACTAAAAAAGGGTCCAAGAAAGCAACAGCTAAAGAAGCCACTGTGATGTACAAGAAAGGTGACTTGACCTGGTCAGGTGCTCCCCGTGGTCGTAAGCCTGATTGGGTTAAACAGATTCAAGATGCAGGTGGTGATATTGAACAATATCGTGTGAAGTAAGAACTTCTAGTACCAAAAAGAAAAGCACCTTCGGGTGCTTTTTTATTTATATTTGACTTTAGTTTAAATTTTCGTATAACAGTACAGAAATGAAAAATGCCCAAGCGGAAACTTGAGCATTTTGAGATTCTGGAACAGAATAAGCGTGGCAGCTTGACCAGATAAAAATATTAAAACGTATTTAATCTAAATTGTCAACATATCAACCATAAAAATTCCAGAATTTCGCAAGAAATAGGAAAATTTATGTTAGATAATTTTATTAATCACTTACCAGAAAAAGTTAGATGCTCTGAAGATCTAGAATTTGGCACTTCATACCAAAAGAAAGAAAAGGCTTTAGCCTTTCCATACATTGAACTCAATCAGTTCTACAAGAAGTTTATTGCTCTTGATATAGATATTCCAGGCTCTGCCTATCTATGGGACGAGAAAGGTCTTCCACCACCCACAATCATCATTGTTAATCCTGCATCAACTCATTCACAGTATTTCTATGAGTTGAAAACTCCTGTCTATTACACAGAGAACTCAAGAAGACAGCCACAGAAGTTCTATGAAGATATGGACTTAGGATTAACCTACAGATTAGGTGCAGACCTATCCTTTGTTTCTCATATAGTCAAAAATCCACTACATGAGTCATGGAGAACTATTGTTCATTCTCAGTGCATCTATGACTTAGAAGACTTCAAAGAATATGGAGTTGAATCTGCTGGACACAAAAGAAAGCTAAGAGAAGAAGCAGATAGTTCACTTGGAGGAAGAAACTGTACCTTGTTTGATACCTTACGATTTTGGGCATATGGTTCAGTGAAGAACTATGACCACCACGATGAATTCACCACCGCAGTAGATAGTAAAGCTTTAAACATCAATCAGAGCTTCACAACCTGGTCTAAGGAAATCCTACCAGCCAAGGAAGTGTTATCTACGGCTAAATCAGTGAGTAAATACACCTGGAGCCGTAGATTCAATCTTGGCAACAAGAAGCTTAAACGAGTGGGAATTCTTGCAGACCAAATCACTGAAGATATGAGTTCAACTGAAAGAAAGAGACTTGGTGCTGACTACACCAATATCACCAGAACAGAGAAGATTGACGATAAGATTAAAGCCGCAATCTATAAATGCCAAGAAAGAGGTCTAGAACCTAATCGTCTGCATTTAACAAAAAATGGCTTATCAGAAAGCACCTATTTCAAGTACAAATCTAAAGTTGAAGACTGGATTAGATTATTAACATAACTAAAAAAACTGCTACATTACGGTATGCTCAGGCTAATTACCCCTTTATGGGGTAGTAGATTTTTAAAAAAACTCATTCAAAAATAAGAACTAAATCCACAAGCAACCAGAATTAGAATAAAAATTGGCGGAGTGGATTTTTTACCACGTTCAAAATAAATTTCTGTTGACGCACTGATTCTGGTTCAACAAACTTGAGCCAGATCCCTAGTATTGAATTCCGATCCACAATACTTGCTTTTTGTCAAGAATTTGTTATTGTAGACTAAACAAAAGGAGTTTCTATGTCTACCTATCAATCCGCAGTCATCAATGGCCTACTGGCAGAGAACATTGGAAAGAACGATCTGGTTCGTAATGCTGATGCAAGAGCCAGAAATGCAGAGTCTGCAAAAGATGATGCAGAACATGAAGCAGAAATGATTCAGATTAAATATAGAAAAGCAACTGAAGATATCATTGCCCTAAGAACTAGAAATCAAGAATTAGAAAATCTTCTGTCTCAACCTTTAAAACAGATTGCTCAAAGGAGTCCTGCATTTAAAAAGAATTACGACACTCTTGTTCAAGTTCAGAATGAAATTCTTGCTGAGTGGATTCTTTCTCAAAAAGCTTATAAAGAAACAGCAATGCAACTTGGCATAAAGTTAGAAATAAGCCCTCAAGAGGTCAAGGACATGGCAAATAAAAATGAATTAATTGTCTTAAATAGCCAATCAACAATTGACTCAGGAAATAATGCATCAACCAGTAAAATTCTTGATGAAAATTTATCGGCAATCATTACCCTTAGAAAGAAAAACGGCAAAGCATAAAAAAGCACCCTAGGGTGCTTTTTATTTACCTATTGACTTTTCTTGGCCATTTCGTATGTTTTTCTTAAAAAGGAGAAGAACATATGGCTATAGTAACTCAAATTATTTCATCCATCTTTTTTATCATTAAGGATTTTTTTGTGGAACAAACCATCATACTTAATGGTCAGAAGCCATCAACACCCATTAATTGCAGCCAGCTTATGGGCTTTGGATTTGCAGAAATTAAGACACTTCCAAATGGTGTTAAATTTATTTTCTTTACTGTAGGTGGAATTCCATTCACGGCACCTGCCACACCAGAGAATATTAAAGCACTGTCAAAGTTCATCCCTGTCTATGAGTTGGATTTTGATGACGACTGCAATATGAAAAAAACGGAGATTCCTGAAAGTGCCGAAAATTCTGTGGCTAGAAGAATCACAAAAACAAGAGCCGCTAAAGATATTAATGAAACCTACAAAAATCATAAGCCTGAATAATAAAAAAGCACCCGAAGGTGCTTTTTTATTATTTCTCATTCTCATTATTAACCTTTTCCTTAATTTCTTCCTTCACTTCCGCTTGCTTTTGTTGCTCAATCACTGGCTCCATTGACTTAGCTTCTTTATATTTTTCAGCAATAGCATTTGTGACCGCTTTAGCATCATTACCATGAGTTTTTAGTGCATCTTGGAATATAGGTTGAAAATTATTACCCAATGTCGCTTGTGCCTTACCTAAATCAGCCATTGCTTTGTTGGCTTTACCAATATTTATCATTGATGGATCGGTACTTGAAGCCCCTGCAAGATTAGCAATATGGTTTCCAGCACCTGGACCAAATCTAGATTCCGCTTGATTTATAATTGACTGATTGGCAACATTTCTTCCAATATTATCCATAGCAGGAACTGCTCCACCATGTCTTGCAAAATTGGTGTCATTCGCATCAATCTTTGCCCCTTCTAATTCAGACAAGAATTGTTCTTGTGCATCCTGACCACCAGCAGCACCAACCATTCTCATCTTATTTTCAAATGCTGATATTTTTTCAGTTGTTTCTGGTCTGTTAAAGTTATTGGTATTGATTCCTAATGCAGATTCCATTCTTGAACCTGTTCCAGCACCAAATTTTTCATCCATCTTCTCGAATACATTACTCATGTTTTTTAGAGTGCCAGATAACATATCTCTATTTCTTTGTTTGAGATCTGCCTGACCTTTATTAAGATCTTTCAATTGCCTTCCAGTGTTTTGCATATTCTGACCTAAGCCACGGCCGGCAGTGAATGCAGCAACCTGATTAATAGCACCAGTAGAACCTTCACCCATCTTGCCAGCATAGTGACCAAGCTGATCACCACCACCACCAATCCACCTCATCAATTCATCAGGTATCACATGCATTAAAGAGAAGGTTTTTTTGATGAAGGAAAACATGATTGCTATATAAATAGCAGCACCTGCAATCATTCCAAAAAACCAGCCAATACCGTTTCCATCACCTTGACTAAATGCAAAGACCTGGAAGTAAACCTTGTTGATGAACTCACCCATCACGGATGAAATGGTTATAGCAGCAATAAACCCAAAGATTGCAAGAACAGGTCTAAGTAACAATCCAAGAATCATCATGTAACCATTACCACCACGACCAGTTAAATCATCACCATTTGGATGAAGGTGCATAATGGCCCATAGTGGAGCAGCAATAATGGCTATTACAACAGCAATTATCCATCCACCCGCAACACCAAGCCACATCATGAAAGGTAGCATTGGAATTAAATATTTCGCAGTAAATGCAAGTGCAGCAAGGGCCAAAATTGGTAAAGCCAACAATCCTAATACAACTAATACCTTATCTGCACCAGAAGCAGTTTTACTAGCTGCTTCAGCAGCCGCCGTGGCAAGACTTGCTGCTTTACCTATTGCAATTTTCCCAAAAACCCAACTTGCGCCAGCAGCAGCACCCAAGACACCAATCACCACAATCCAGATGGTTTGTAATCTACTTCCCATCTCGTTGATGATGATGACTGGGTGTCTTGTGTCGTTCTTCAATTCATATAAATCTACGGTGGTTGCTGCTTGAATCACACCATCCATAAGATTTGTTCCAAGACCTCTTTCTTTTATATGGTCAATAACCTTACTAACCCAAGAACCTATATCTGAAGCAGTTTCATTTAGATAGGATTCTTTGTAGCTAGAAGAAGGGACAGCAGCCATTGCATCAGTGATTTTGTTGTTTGTAATGATAGTGTTCATGAAGTATGCACCTGCCAAAATCCAGCCGTATTGATGTGCAGACTTTGAACTATCGCTAGGATTCAAGGCAACACCTTGTGCAGCCGATTGAATAGTGCTCACATAAGTATCAGCAGCCGCTTGAATTTGCGCATAGTCTGCTTCAGATGTTGGACCATCTATTTCACCAGCATCAAGAACCTGTTTGGATAAGGTTGCCATTGATTGGATCAATGTTGCTGTTGCTGTTTTGTGTGCTTGATTAATGGCTGAAACATCAGTTGGAGCGAATAAATTATCAAGCGGACCTAGATAACCAAGATTACTTGTGGCTGTAGTGTCTTTTGTTGGGGTTGAGTTTGGAACTGGATCAGCAAATTTTATATTTCCACATTGGGTATCTCCAGAACTGAAGATTGCTTTACCATCACCAAATATCCATTCATTTCCAGACAAGACCCAACCATATTGGTACTTATCTGGAAAGTTTAGAATTTCATCCGTGTGATTAACTACATGCTGATTAGATTGAACACAGGCGGTTAGTCTAAAAGTATCCTCGGCTAGTTTAAGAACAGATTTTTTCATGGCAACACTTGGTGTCATGTTGGCTGCTATGCCTGGTGTTTGCATGTAAGAATCCCATACAAGATCAGCTAAACCGATACCCTGTAAAACGCACCACATCACTCCAAGTTGAAAAATGCAGTATCCTTTTCCAATTACGGGAAGAATGCCAGCAGTCCCTAATGAATAGCGAATGGGAATCCATGCTGATGAGAACTTTTTACCAAGCATCTCACCATCATGAGCCGTTCCTATAGTGCCCGCTAATATAGTGTAGGTGGCTAAAATTCCACCAATAATTAATGCCGCCGCATTGAAGGTACTGATTGCATCTCCAAAAGCATCATTCCCTCCGTTAACCAACCCTCCAAATAATTGATTGATGATTTTTACACTAATGTCATCTGATACTGGAGTAAAAGGGAATGCGAATGCAAAACTTGGCATTAATAGCAACCCCAACAACAATAGAATTCTCTTCATTTTTATTCTCCTTATTTTTCTATATACAATTAAGTTACCAAACAAAAATCAAAAGGCAAGTCCATGACTTGCCCTTTGATATCATCACAATATTGGCTTAATAGAAAAATAAGGATGATTAGATTAAATTTATTAGAATAAAAACGATTGTCAATGCTTGACTCTTTCTTTTATTTTTGTATTTATAAAAGAAAAGAGAGTAAAAATGGATGCAAGAACAATTATTTTATTTGGATTATTGGTTGTTGGAGGTTGGGTATCCAACAAGATAAATATTGCCTTGTTTGGATTTTTATTGAAAGACTTATTTGAATCAATTAAGGATGAATTTGGTCAAAGAGGTTTGAATTTTAGAATTGCAATCGGACTAATGCTAATGGATGTTCCCGGATTATTGATTGGTAAAGATCCAGCCTTAAGCATCATATGTACTTCCAGTGCAATCTTCGCCTTGATTATGTTGATAAGAAATTTTCCAAGAAAAGTAGCATAGACAATCACAAAACAACTAAAGCACCTCCGGGTGCTTTTTTATTTGCTAGATCTTCATCCCTCTGGATCACTGTAAGTCTCGCCGGTATACTGACGGTTCTTGACAGGAGAGCTAGATGAACGATTTGAAGAATGAGTTAAAAAAAATCAATGATGCGAAGATCAAGAAGATCGTTGGTGCTTGCCTCAAAAGAAGAAGAGAAGCTTCTAGCTACACACAAGATGAAATCTCTGAAAGACTAGGAATAAGCAAAGCCTCATATGCAAGGTACGAACAAGGGACATCTGAACCATCCATCACCAGGTTGGCCCAGATTGCAGACATCTTTCAGTGCGGTTTGGATCAACTGGTCATTGATACCAGTGTCAGAGTAGAAGAACAGACAAAGCGAATCGCCCTGGCCTTGGAGAATGTCTCTATCTATGACAGGGAAAGCATCATTCAAATCGTTGAACAGGCTTGCAAAATCTCGAGGAATAAGAGCAAAGCACGAAAATTGCCGGATCACCTAAGATGATGTGCCTAATGGATTCCTGAAAGGAAATCAAAATTCAGAGCGGCTTGGTTGCTAAATGGGGCTCACATCAATAATTAAATGCTGTTTAGTTCATCGCTAAAAGCAACCAGCTATGATTTAATTCTAGCAAATCAAAAACTCAAATCAATAGCAGATAGAAGAAAAGCACCCTTGAGGTGCTTTTTTATTTTATTATTGCTAGATGATAATTATTATTTAGCAGTCTTGTTCTTGTCTTCATCATCCCTTGATGGAATATAGGAAGCTACTTCTTCCATCACATCAATCAAATTAACCTCTTCATCATAGACATTGATGAATGTCTTGCCCTCTTTGATGACAGTCTCAGTGAAGGTATTCCCATTCAAAGACTTGATTCTGATTCCTGTATTCATCAAATGAAATCCCATTGACTAGATTCAATCAATCCTGCTTCAACACACACCTTCAACCAGTCCTTACTTAAACGGTTTAAGGAAAGAATCTTGATGTGGTGACTCTTGTAGACCCCACCAACCCAAGCAATGCTTTCATGGTTCAATGGGATTTTGATGTTAGAGCCATCATTGAGTACAACAGCAATTACTTCAGAATCATCCTCATTGTGATGAAGACCGAAGTGAACCCTACTAACCAATTCAGGATTGATTTCTTTTGTGGTCATCTTGTCCTCCTTGTTATTGGTTATCGTAACGTGAAATTGCCCGGCTGGGAGCACCTACTTCATTTGTGTGCCAGGATCTGACACACAAACAAAGCAGGTCGATGGTAAAGCCTCATTCCTGCAACATGAATCACGTTAGTGAAAGGTGCTTCGTCACCTTCTGGACCATGAGGTCCTTGGGGACCGGCATCAGCCAAGGGGAAGTTACCTAGAACAACATCCACTATCAGTAACGATTTCAAACAATATCGCCATCATCACTATCTTCAGAAAATTCACCAAGATAATTTGAATCAAAGTCTGCTTGACCAGGTACAGGATCATTAGATTTAGCTTTGGCTAAGATTCTTTTTCTTTTCTCTATTAAATCCATGAACGGAATGATGTCATCAGCACCACCGTTCTCAATTAGCTCTATAAACCATTTCTGTTTAGATACATAAGCAACTTCTTTTTTGCACATTTCAGCAAGCTTTTCTTCAATAGACATCTTCTGACTTGAAGCAACTAACCTCATTGCTATGTATAAAGAATTGCTGATTCTGGCACTAATTCTTGTTTCCAACCCCACTTTAGTTGAAGTCATTTTTGAAGTCATTTTTTGTGGTTTTTCCATATTTATCTCCTGATGTACACATTAGGAATGTCAAAATATGGAGTGTTGTCAACAGTAACATTGAAGTTTAAACATAGCGGCTGTTGACATGAGAGGTACTGGCGTTTCTAAAACTGATTTGTAGACATTTAAACTGGCGCATAGCGCCTATGCACTTAGATTAGGTGTGCATAGGACGTTGTCCAAAGATTAAATCTAAACATAGCAAATGTCTTAACGGCGTGTGAACGGTGTTTAGTACCATTCAATGTAAACCTAACAGAATCCAAAAGGCATTTTCAAAGACATAGTACACATAGAACCCCCGTTACTTTAACCCCCCCCGTACTTGTGAAAAATAGGGTTTTTATGCTAAAAGCAAGGTCAATCAATCCTACGTTATCCCTTTCGGTCTAACTTTAGGTTGAATATTATGGGTTTTCACCCATACCCGCTGCTGCCGCGAGGCTCGAAAAACTCATCAATCTTTTTGCAAAATTTTGATTTCAAAAAAAGAAAAGCACCCAAAGGTGCTTCCTCTGAAAATCCAGGTTGCATTAACTGACTGCTTTCAAAAAATTGAAATTGATATCCATCCTAGTAGGGCAAGAACCATCGAGAAATTGATCTTTACGATTTGTCAGAGTTAGACATCAAAAAAATATGAAGCCCTCTTAAAATGAAAAATAGAAGGATTAAAATAACAAGAAAATTAAAAAGCACCCGAAGGTGCTTTTCAGAGTCAGGGTAGATTTTTTACTTCAGAATACAAAGTCTTTAGGTGAACTATTCCCAAATCCAGAATCGGTTCATACATGAATGAATTCAAATGAATATTCTCAGGAGTCATCAAGTTCACTTGCTCTAGAACCGACACATCCTCTGGCCTACCTAAGTTCAGTTTCTTGTACTCTTGAAGAAGTTTGATCGTTTGATTTTCTGTGATGGCGGCCACAAATGCAGCATTATTAATTGTTCTAATCATGTGCCGTTCCGCAATAAGTCTGATCGCGATTGAGAGTACAATTTTCCCCTCAAGCTCTACAGCCTCTTCTTGCTGGTTGGACACCGATTCTGCTTCTTCATTTATCAAGTCAATTACAAACTTTCCGGGTGGAGTCAGTGCCAACTGTTGTTTATCAGCTAGCAACTTCTTATATATTGTGCAAAGCTCGTCAAGAGTGAGTGTATCTGTATCGCCTTTAACATGAAGCAATGATGTCAGTTTTAGAAACTCCGCATCCAAACCACAGTATTCAGCCAAATTCCTAACGAACGGAATTGCTGAAATACAAAAAGAAGGTGTATTTAAATTATCCTTCCAATGATTGAATGGGTTTTTCTGATACTTTTCTTGAACAAGTTTTAGCTTTCTACCTGTCTTAGTTGCATGTAACTTGCAATCTCTTCTAAGTCCCAGGCGCCCGCTGATACTTCTATAGAAGTCAAAATTATGGGAGAGGAATAGGCAGAGGAATTGTCCTGAAGCTACAATGTCTTTCAAATATTCAATGATTGCATACTTGTTTTTGTAATCAAAAGAGTCTGCAATATCATCAACTATCAAAATAGTCTTTGCACCTTGCTTCCTCCTTGTTTCAATCTCAAACAAAATATTCAAAATATAAAGTGCTCTTCTTTCACCTTGACTGAGCACCTTTAGCAATGACTCTCTAGCGACATCACCTTCACCATCCCCATCCTTAAATTTGAATGAAATAGTCGGCTGTGTTCCTTTAAGAATCACGTCATCTTGGTTTGCCACATTCATTTTGAATGGCACTGAAAACCGCTTGTTGAAAGCATCAACAACCGCTTCCCATTCTGTTCTTTCACTTTTGGCCTGACCAATGGCCTCTTCAATAGTGACCTTGCTAATTCTATAAGCATCCAGGAATTGGCTATAGAGTTCCTTCTGATCAACCAAGTAGGCAATCCAAAGATCCTTTTGAAGCTTTTTGAAGTCCTTCAGGTTAGGAAGAATGTGCTGATTATCAAAGAGGTAGTCCCTGAATTTTCTAAGCTCAGTATTTTGAATTTTCTTATCTATTGCATCAAATTTTGTAGCAAGATCCTTGTTGGTCAGAATTTTCTTTCTTTCTTCTTCAATCTTTTCAGCAAGCTCATCAGCAGTTGAAATCTCTTTCATTCCATCTTTGGTTCTGAGATTTACAGTATGCTTTGCTTCAAAAAAACCATTGTCTTTGAGTTGTTTGTTGACCGTAGATGCGCTGTAATGATTGAACTGTTTGCTGAGAACATCAGAACTAGAAACTAGTTCGTTATATTTCTGGATGTATTCTTCTAATTGATCCTTAATAGACCCAGACTCTAACAACCCAATAGTCTTATCATTGAAAACTTCTGCATAGACCACCCCAGAGAAAAGTGAATGATCAGCAGCTTTCACCACGTCTTCTAAAGATTCTACTAATTCAGCAACAGTCCTCTTCCCGAAACATTTTAGAACTTCAGTTTCAGGCGTGACCGTTCTACCTGTCAAACCTGAGAGCTGTTTTAACTTGCTAAATAATGCAGATTGTTTCTCAGCAATTTCCCTAAGTGCATCATCATATTTCTGTTTGACCTCACTATTTACAAGAAGAAGTGATGTTTTTTGAGACGAAAAGTCAGCATTGTAGGGTTCAACTACAAATACGGATTCAGCAGAAATATCGCTACCAGCTTCATTCTTGATGACTCTGGCTGATTGTCTATCTGGGAAAATCAGGTCTTTTGTTTCTTGACCCTTAGCCAAGTCATCAAAGGTCTTTGAAAACGAAGTTTTCATGAAGCCATTAGGCGCATAGATGGCATAACCATTGGTGTTGCCAAAATCAAATTCATGCACCAGCTCGCTGATGCCATAGCAGTTCTTGAGGTCTACCGATAACTTCATGATTCCCCCTTTTTTAAGAGTGTAAAAAAAGCACCCGTAGGTGCTTTTGATGTTTATTCCTCAAATCTGAATTTGGCACCATCGAGATATTCTTCAATAGTGTCAATTCCAATCCATCGCCTATTCAGGTCTTCAGCCACATAGCCTGTGGTCATTGATCCACCAAATGGATCGAGAACGACATCACCTTCACTTGTCAGCATCTTGATGAAAAACTCTGGCAACTGCACAGGGAAACGAGCAGGATGAATCTTGATACCTGTTTCCTTGCACTTCTTGGTGTAGACATCATTGGCTGCATTGTTGCCCATCTTCAGAACATCAGATGGAGTGTCATCATCAATGAAATTTGGAGGTATGGACCCACCATTGTGGATCTTATCAAACGATTCATTGATGTTGTGACCAGATGGACGAACTGTAGTCTTGACACCTTTGGCCGCAAGCCGGAGCATGTCCTTACCGTATGGACGAAGAACCTGTCTGTTGTCAGCTTTTGGATGTGGTCCTTTCGAGAACCAGAACACGTACTCAACAGAATCCTTCACGCGAACCCGCTTGACCGTGACCCATTGGGCAGGAACTGGCATCTTGGCGGGGTTGTACCAGAAGGTTTCTTGAGCCAATCTAAAGCCAACCTCTTCAACCAGAGCGATAACAAGCTTAAAATGGTAGATCGATCTCGATGGCTCACCCGGATTCCATGAGCCACCGATGTTAAGAACAAAGCTGCCGTCTTCTGTGAGAATTCTTTTGATTTCTTTTGCAAAATCAACGAACCATTCAACATAGTCTTTTTGGCTCACATTTCCGTACTCTTTCTTGAAATGAAGAGCATAGGGGGGAGAAGTAAAAACCAGATTAATTGAATTATCTGGAATTGATTTCATAACTTCCAGCGAATCAGCATGGAAGATGGCACCGCTTTTCGATTCGAAAAACGGTTTGAATCCGTTGACCAACTTAACAGGAGGTTTCATATCCTCTGTTGAGAGGTCAAGTTTTTGTTGAGCAGTCACAGTGAAAAATTCTCAAAAATTGAAGCAATTGACCAACATTGTGGCGTACATAGTTGAGGGGAGCAAGTCGAAATGAACCAACCGCAGGACCTTACCACCTTCCTGAACAATCTGCCGCCAGAGCAGCAGCAAGCACTCTTCCAGCACTTGAGACAGAAATTCAGCATCCATCCTCTTGAACAACAATGGAACATTTCAGCAGAGTTCGTCCTTGAGGCCATCAGCCGTAGCCAGGACATCACTAAAAGAGGTGTCAGGGGCATCATCGCTGAACTTGCTTTCTCTACCCATATCCTCACACCCATAAAAAATGAGTGGAAGGAAGAAACCATTACAGGCGATCAACCCTACGATGCAAAAATCTCAAAGGTTATTGATGGCAAGACCGTTGAAATTCTAATCCAAACTAAAAACCAGCGAGTTCTGAAAGGTGAACCACTTCACCCAACACAAACCGCAATTAAACAAGATCCAATACTTGCTGACTGGTTTATTGCAGAAACACAGAAAACAAGAACTGGAAAAAAGAAAAAATCTACTACCAACGAAGAAGGTGTTGTTGAGGTTGAAGAAGTTGATACTCGTCCCTATCGGTATGGGGAATTTCACATTCTTTCTGTTTGCATGCAGCCCTCCACAAATGAATGGACTGACTTCATGTTCACGCCAGCATCAACTCTTCTAGCGAGCAACAAGAGTAAGGATCTAGTTGCAACATTTCAACCTGTTCCACCTGCAAATTCCAGAGTTTACAATTGGACGCCTGACTTGCTTGAGTGCATTGACTGGATTCTTCATCCAGAAAAAATGCCAGCCCCTTTCATACCAACACCCAAACCCGTAAAAAAAAAGTAACCAAGAAGCAGAAGGGGAAAGCCAAGAAGGCAGTCAAAAAAACCTCTTCTAAGAAGAGATAGAGAAAGCACCTTCGGGTGCTTTTTTACATCATCGAGAAGAACACCATTAACCAACAAACGAGCACAAATTAACTTCTGGATAATTCCGTCTCAGATAATCCATGAATGGATGGTATGAGGCAGCAAGATTTTGCAACAACTGATTCACTTCTACTGCAACCCGTCTTTTTTCATCTATTGTTAGCTCTGGATTTAAGTAGCTCGTATTAGGGTCACGATCAATCCAAGTTCCAGGAAGATAGGAATTTTTTTTCCCAATAGTGGCATGCTGCTCATAGTCAACAAGTTCACACACACACCGAACGAACTCTGAATAATAACTTTCCAAATTCGAATCACTAAATGGCCTACATTGGGGATTGTCTTTGGGGAAGTTTTCAAAAGTCTCAGTAAGGAAGAAAATTTTCTGATTAAATCTTTCTGGCAATCCGTTAGTTAAATAGATCAGTTGTGTAAACGGGAGACAACACATCAGAGCTTTAAGCCCTGCAACATCCATCGTTCTTCTTTGAGAGTTGCTGTCAAATAACCTCCGAACATGACTCTCATGTTCATCCTTTAACCTATGCAATTCTTCTGGTGGATAAGCAGATGGATTACCATCAACTCTAGAATGATCGCTTGGGCAGAGCAGAATTAAATTCTCATACCCATTGATATCTCCTTCAATGGATAGTTCGCCTCTTGCACCGCCTTTTCTTTTAGCGATGATGTGAGCCATTTCTCCAATTTTTACATCTCTTTCAACAATAAGTTCTCCACACATGCTGCATCGACCAGCGGCCATGCCCCAGAGTTTCGCAATTGTTCTATCCGTTATGCCGCTCATTTCTCACCCGCTTCTTCATCCCACTTCTTCAGTAGGTTCATCTTCTCACCAATCTTGATTTCCAAGCCTCTTGGTACAGGCTGATACCAACCAGGTTCTTCTATCCCATCAGGTAGGTATGTCTCACCAGCAGCATAAGCATTGGGTTCATCATGAGCATATCGGTACTCATGACCATAGCCCAGTTCCTTCATCAACTTTGTTGGCGCATTCCGAAGATGAACAGGAACCTCTCTACTCTTGTCCTGCTTCACGAAAGCTCTAGCCTGGTTGTAAGCCATATAACCAGCATTGCTCTTTGCTGCAATCGCTAGATAAATCACAGCCTGTCCAAGTGCTAGTTCACCTTCTGGACTTCCCAACCGTTCAAAGGTCGTTGCTGCATCATTGGCTATCTGCATAGCTCTTGGATCAGCAAGCCCGATGTCTTCCCAAGCCATCCTGATGATTCTTCTGGATAGATACCTTGGATCAGCACCACCATCCAACATTCTTGTCAGCCAATACAAAGCAGCATCAGGATTGGAACCACGAACAGACTTGTGCAGGGCTGAAATCTGGTCATAGAAATTGTCACCACCCTTATCAAACCTTCTTGAATTCAGAGTGAGTGCATTTCCAATGAACTCTGCATCAATCACTTCAACACCCGCAGCACTAGCAGCCGTTGAACATTGTTCCAGCAGGTTCAAGAATCTTCTGGCATCACCATCTGCATAACCAATGATGGTGTCTACTGCCAAGTCTTCAAACTTCAAGTGTCCAAGAACCTGTTCTTGAACTCTCTTCAACAATTGCTTCAATTCATCTTCTGTCAAAGACTTCAGCACATACACCTGAGCCCTAGACAGCAAAGCAGAATTCACTTCAAACGATGGGTTCTCAGTTGTTGCACCTATGAAAGTGACCAAGCCACTTTCTGCATAGGGAAGAAGAGCATCTTGTTGGGACTTATTGAATCTGTGAATTTCATCCACAAACAGAATCGTCTTCTTTCCTCTATCTAGATTCTGTTGGGCTTGTTCCATCGCGCCCCTGATGTCTTTCACACCAGAGAAGACCGCAGACAGTGCAATGAACTCACAGTCAAAGTAGTTGGCAGTCAGTCGTGCCAGAGTGGTTTTACCAACACCCGGTGGCCCCCAAAAAATCATGGAGTGGGGCTTGCCTGACTGGAAAGCTAACCTCAGTGGCTTACCTTCACCTAGAAGATGTGACTGCCCAATGACCTCTTCCAAGGTCCGTGGTCTGAGTGCTTCTGGCAGTGGTGCAACCGGATCTTGTGCGAACAGATCAGCCATGCTTTACCCCCATTGAACAATGGGGAAGCACAAGTAATTGCACAACAGATTCTATAAGCCGTTGATTTATATAGTGCTTGACAGCTTTGTTGAAGCGGTGTACTTCGTCGACAAACAGAATGGTGTGGCGGCCACTGCGCTGCAGGGCGGCGTGAGCTTGTTCCACCGCGTCGCGGATGTCTTTCACGCCGGAAAACACCGCCGACAGCGGGATGAACTCGGCATCGAAGCTGCCTGCCAGTATGCGCGCCAGCGTGGTTTTGCCCACGCCAGGCGGGCCCCACAGAATCATCGAATGCAGGGTGCCGGATTCCACTGCCAGCCGCAGTGGCTTGCCGGGGCCGATGAGATGCTGCTGGCCAATTACCTCATCCAGCGCGGCGGGGCGCAGGGCTTCGGCCAGCGGTTTTTTCGCTTCCTGGGCAAACAGATCATTCATGGTGGCTAACACGGCGGGAGAAACGGCCTGCTAGTATATCAGCTGCGCTGCAGCCTCCGCAGTGTCAGGCAAAAGGAGTGGGATATGAAACCGGGCATGGCTTTGTTGTTGTTGGCGCTGGCGCTACCGGCGGCGGGCGGGCCGTTGCGGGATTGGCTGCAGCAAGGCACGGCCAGCCACGATGCGCTGGGTGAAGACGAGACAGCCAGCAGCCGGGCCTTGCCGCCTGGTGTGCGCAGGCTGGCCGATGTGGCCTATGGCCAGGATGCGCGCCAGCGGCTGGATGTCTACCTGCCCGCCACGCTTGGACATGATCGCCCCTTGTTGCTGATGGTGCATGGCGGGGCGTGGCGCATGGGCAGCAAGCAGGCGGCCAATGTGGTGGATAACAAGCTGGCGCATTGGTTGCCTGCCGGGGTGGTGCTGGTGTCGCTGGATTACCGTCTGCTGCCGCACGCTGCGGTGGAGCAGCAGGCTGATGATGTCGCCCGTGCGCTGGCCTGGGTGCAGGCGCATGCGGCAGCGTGGGGGGCAAACAAGCGGCAACTGGTGTTGATGGGGCATTCGGCTGGCGCGCATCTGGCGGGCTTGCTGAGCGCCGATCAGGCTTTGCAACAGCGCCATGGCGTGCAGCCCTGGCTGGCCACGGTATTGCTGGATAGTGCGGCGCTGGATGTGGCTGCCATCATGCGTGGGCCACATCTGCCCTTGTACGACAAGGCTTTTGGCGAGGATGCTGCGCGCTGGGCGGCTTTGTCGCCCACGCTGCTGCTGACTGCCGCCGCACCGCCCTTGCTGGCGGTGTGCTCTTCACGCCGGGCAGAGTCCTGCACGCAGGCTCAGGGGCTGGCGGACCAGGGGCGGCAATTGGGGGTAACGGTGCAGGTGTTGCCGCAGGACTTGAGCCATGGCCAGATCAATCAGCAACTGGGCCTGCCGGGCGACTATACCCGACAGGTCGATCAGTTTTTGCAGCGGGCTGGCTGGCAGGTGGCGTGGTAGCGCCAGGGCAAGGCCCGCAGCAAGCTGCTGTCGCGGGCGGTCTGGCTGCAACTAGTCGCCGCTGACCACATCTGCCCCCTTGGGCGGGGTGAAGCTGAAGTGGCTGGTGCTCAGGGCCGGGTTTTTCTGCTGGCCGGCAAAGTGAATGCGGGTGTTGTTGCCAAAGCTGTCAGTCAGCTCCATGTCCACCAGCATCTTGTTGCTAAAGCCCATGCGGATGGCGTTGAAGGTGTTGTCAGCCTTTTTCGGGCTGGCGCTCAGCCATTCCACATTGCCCTGCTTGCCGGCTTCTTTCAGCACATAGTCACGCTCGATGGCATTGTTGCCTGCCAGCAAGGCTGCCGGGCTGCTGCCCAGAGCGCCGTCCAGGTTCTTGCGGGTAACCTGGGACAGATCCTTGTCATAGATCCACAGCGTTTTGCCATCACCCACAATCAGTTGCTCGTAGGGTTTGTTGTAGCTCCAGCGGAATTTGCCGGGACGGGAGATTTCCAGCATGCCGCTGGCTTCTTCATGCTTGCTTTTGGAGCTGACCACCTGGGTAAAGCTGGCGGACAGGGTTTTGGTTTCGCTGACAAAGGCCTTGAGCTGGGCAATGGCCGATGCATGTGCCGGCAGGGCCAGTACAGTGGCCAGCAGGGCCAGGGCGATTTTCTTCATGACTTGTCCTTGTTGCGGCCCACCTGCGGGCGGAGTGCAGGGTGCCGTTGGCCATGCTGCGCCCGCGCTTGGGCAGGGTGGGTAATGCCGAGTGGTGTATTGCGTTGCAGCATAGTGTGACAGCAAGTGAGGCAGCCGGTTCGCTTCATCCTGTTAAGGAATGTAGGGCGGCTGCCCGGCTTTACTTGTCCAGCGACTTCAGCCATTGCGGCTTGGGCAACTGTTCGTAGTCGATGATGTCGTCCGCCGTTGGCTGGTAGGCAAACACTGGCTTGCCGTGATTGCTGTAGCGCAGGTGGAGGTAAGCCAGGCCATGCAGTTGCGGGGTGTCCAGGGTGATTTCCTGGTTTACACCCAGTAACTGGCCTTGGCGGTTGGCGTACAGATGCGACACGGTGCGCGTGGCTTGCAAGTCAGCGGCCGAGCGCTGGGTCAGTACCCGTATCAGCTGCGAGGCAGCGACAGCCTGCTTGCCATCTTCGGGGCGGCCCTGTCGTTCGGCTTCCTGCTGTACCACCTTGGCCAGACCATCGACGATATGCACCACAATCTGGCTTTCTTGCAGCGGATTCATGGCAATGCGCAGCTGGTAGCTGGCACCCAGCTGGCGGGCGGTGGCATCCAGCGGCTCCAGCGTGAATACTTGCTTGTCTACCGCGCCATAGCCTTCATCCACCAGGCCAGGCAGGGCCTGCAGCATGGCATCCAGTGGAATTTTGCTGGCTTGTTCTGCTGGCAGGCGGAAGCGGACAAAGCGCGGTTTTTCGCTGTACAGCTCAGGCATCAGCAGGTCGAATGCTGCCGGGTCCACCAGCAGCGAGAAGTCCCGCAGGTTTAGTTGCAGCGGCAGGGTGATGTTGGCTTGCAGGTTACGCCGGTCAAATCGGAAGGCGGGAATCAGCTCCAGCCGTTTGCTGTCCTGATCTACGGCACCACTGACCGCTACCTTGATGGAGCGGGCCACCTGATTGATGGTGTAGGCCAGTTGCGGCTTGTCATCATCGGCGCTGCTGCCGTGCAGCGAGTTAAAGCCTAGTTCGCCGCTGAAGTTGTAACTGGCGTGCTGCAGGTTTTCACGCAATACCTGGCGGGTGGCCTGGTCTGCGGATTTGCCCGCCAGCGGGCTGGCGCAGCCACCAAGCAGGGCAAGAGTAATGACAAGGGGGAGGGTGGCCAGGGCTGGGCGGAGTTTCATGGGGCTTTCCGGTAATGACAAGGGGATGGCGCGCAGCTTGGCATGACTGGCGAAGAGAGGCAAGCAGACTTGTGTCTGCCTGCCACACCTCGGTTTTAGCTGAACTTGTTGGTGATGGGGTAGCGCCAGTCTTTGCCGAAGCCGCGCTGGGTAACGCGCGGGCCAACCGGGGACTGACGGCGCTTGTACTCGTTGATCTTCAGCAGGCGTACCACCTTGCGCACATCGGCTTCGGCAAAGCCGTCGGCGATGATTTGCTCGGCAGACAAGTTTTCTTCTACATAGCGCGCCATGATGGCATCCAGCACTTCGTACGGCGGCAGGCTGTCCTGGTCTTTCTGGTCCGGGCGCAGCTCGGCGGACGGCGGACGGGTGATGATGCGCTCCGGAATCACTTCTTCCTGGGTATTGCGCCAGCGGCACAGCGCAAATACCAGGGTCTTGGCCACATCCTTCAGTACCGCAAAGCCGCCGGCCATGTCACCGTACAGCGTGCAGTAGCCGGTGGTCATTTCCGATTTGTTGCCGGTGGTCAGCACCAGCTTGCCGGTTTTGTTGGACAGCGCCATCAGCAGGGTGCCGCGAATGCGTGCCTGCAGGTTTTCTTCGGTGGTGTCTTCGGCCAGGCCGTTGAAATTGGCGGCCAGTGCATTCATGAAGCTTTCGTACATCGGCCAGATTTCAATTTCGTCGTATTTCACGCCCAGGCGGCCAATCATGTCGCGCGAATCAATGACGGAAATATCGGCGGTATAGCGCGATGGCATCATCACCGCATGTACCTTGTCCGCGCCCAGTGCATCCACCGCCACCGCCAGTGTCAGTGCCGAGTCGATGCCGCCGGACAGGCCCAGCAGCACGCCGGGGAAGCCGTTTTTGGTAATGTAGTCGCGCACACCCACCACCAGCGCGCGGTACACGCTTTCCAGCGGGTCGGGCAGGGTGGCCATGGCGGGGGCGGTTTGCAGGTCGCCATCGGCAAAGTCGATCAGCAGCAATTCATCGTCATAGGCGGCAGCCTGGGCAATCACCTCACCGGCCTTGTTGACGGCAAAGGACGCGCCATCGAATACCAGTTCGTCCTGGCCACCCACCAGATTGACATAGGCAAACGGCAGGCCGGTTTCCTCGGTACGGTAGCGCAGCACTTCGTGGCGGGTTTCAATCTTGTTGCGATGGAAGGGCGAGGCATTCAGCACCACCACCACATCCGCCCCGGCGTCGGCGGCCTCGGCGGCTGGGTCTACCGACCACACATCCTCGCAAATCAGCACGCCCACCTTGTGCTCGCCCTGCTGGAACACCAGCGGCGTGGCACCCGGAGTAAAGTAGCGGCACTCGTCAAACACTTCGTTATTGGGCAGCAGCATCTTGTGATACTGGCCCAGCCGGTTGCCATCGCGCAGCACGGTGGCGGCGTTAAAGCGTTCGTGGCCCAGCTTGACCGGATGGCCAATCACCAGCGTAATGCCATCCAGCTCCAGCAACTGGTCCATGGCGGCCGAGCAAGCCTGATAGAAGCTGTCGCGCAGCAACAGGTCTTCCGGGCTGTAGCCGGTGAGTGCCAGCTCCGGGGTGACCAGTACATCGGCCCCCTGGGCGATGGCAGCCTGGGCCAGATCGAGAATTTTTCGGGTATTGCCGACGATATCGCCAACAATAGGGTTGAACTGAGCGAGCGCAATACGCATGTTGAACACAACCATGGGTTTGGATAGCGTCGATTTTACCCCAAGAATGGCGGCTTGCCCGAAAGGAAACCACGTGAATCTGCATCTGGCCGATCAACTTAATGCCGTGGATGCGGCAGATTGGAACCAGCTGGCCGCCGATGCCGGCCTGTTCATGCAACGGCAGTGGCTGACTGCGCTGCACGACAGTGGCTGCGCCACCGCCGCCACCGGCTGGCAACCCCTGCCCATCTGGTGCGAGCAGCACGGCCAGCTGCAAGGCCTGGCGCCGGCCTGGCTCAAAAGCCATTCGCGGGGCGAATACGTGTTTGACTGGGCCTGGGCCGAAGCCTGGCAGCGCGCCGGGCTGGATTACTACCCCAAGCTGCTGCTGGCCTCGCCGTTTACTCCGGTGACGGGCAGCCGCCTGCTGGGGCAGGGCGCAGCCCGACAGGTGCTGATTGAGGGCTTGCAGCAAGTGGTGGCGGATTATCAACTATCCTCCGCCCATGTGCTGTTTCCTGCGACAGAAGAACTGGCGCTGCTGCAGCAGGCAGGCTGGTTGATTCGCCACGGCGTGCAGTTTCACTGGCAAAACCAGGACTATGCCGATTTCGATGCTTTTCTGGCTGCGCTGTCGCAAAGCAAGCGCAAGAAAATCCGCCAGGAGCGGCGCAAAGTACGCGATGCCGGCATCACCATCAGCGTGTTGCGTGGTGCAGAAATTACCGATCAGCACTGGCAGTTTTTTGAACGCTGCTACCGCCAGACCTATCTGGAACACCGCTCACCGCCGTATCTCAACCTGGACTTTTTCCGCATGGCAGGGCGCTTGCTGCCCAGCCACTGCGTTCTGTTCATCGCCACCAGAGGCGATCAGCCGATTGCCGCCAGCTGGTGCCTGCAAGACGGCGGCACGCTGTATGGCCGTTACTGGGGGGCGCTGGAAGCGGTGGACTGCCTGCATTTCGAGCTGTGCTATTACAGCGGCATCGAATATGCCATCAGCCATGGCCTGCAATACTTCGAAGGCGGCGCGCAGGGCGAACACAAACTGGCGCGCGGCTTTACCCCGGTCATCACCCACTCTGCCCACTGGATCGCCCACCCGCAATTTCGCCGCGCCATTGCCGACTGGCTGGCCCGCGAACGCGAAGCCATCGGCGATTACCAGCAACAGCTTTTTTTACATAGCGCCTACAAAACCCCTTGCACTGCGCAATAAGGGCTTATATACTGCGCAGCCTCTGAGGCCGAAACGCTGTAAAGCAGGCTTCAGCAGCCATCTGGAGAGGTGGATGAGTGGTTTAAGTCGCACGCCTGGAAAGCGTGTTTAGGGTAATACCCTAACGGGGGTTCGAATCCCCCCCTCTCCGCCAGATATCTACATTAAAGCCCTGATTATTCAGGGCTTTTTTGTTGCCTGTAATTTTCAGTATGCCATTCAGTATGCCATTGAGTCCTCGCTGTCTTGATACGATTTTGGACGATGTTGAACTATGTGCAAGCTGCTTCTTCAGTTGTAATGGTGCAACGGGTGATGAGAGGTGGCATGGCCGCGTGCTCGTTGTCCGGCACTCCTGCGGGTGTCAGAGCCAAAAATCAGACCAAGGCCATAAAGCAAGAGCCACTGCCCGAGAGGACTAGTGGCTCTTGCTTTATGTGAGTTTGGAGTAAAGACTGAGTTTCGGCCAAAGTGGCCACTGATGCTTCGCCCTAAATATGTCCGCAATGTATAAGGCGGCGGACATCGGGCGAGCTGACGCTAGGCAAAAATTGTGGGATAAGTGGCAAGTGGTGGAACGACTGCGCCGTCAGTAAAAATTTTGTTTGTCATTAGGGTGCGCGTGTAACAAACTATTGAAAATCGTTGGTTTTATGTACTACGATGGCTGTCGTTAATATTAATTCAATATACGGATATCGACACCCGTATAAACACTGTTAGCGTTCATAAACATGCCCACTCGCAAGCCATACGCGGATCGTAGCGATCTAGAGAAAGTTCTGTCTCAATGGAAGAAGCTCTCCGGCCTGCGCAAGCGCAATGAATCATCAGCGGCAATCGTTCGTGCTGCGACAGCTGCGGAGCTTGCTGCGAATTACGCAGTCCGCCAAGAATTCACAACAAAGAGCCATCTAGGCGCCGATTTCATTGATCACCAACTTCGTTGGGCGAACGGCATTGCCGGAAAAATTGACAAACTTCTTATCCCCCTAACCAAGGGTGATAAACATCACGCTGCGATCAAGAAATTGAAGAGTGTTTCTGAGAAGATAAATGCAAAGCGCAATGCGATCGCACATCAAGGCGAGTTCTGTAACCCTGGCGAAGCCGATGAAGTAATTGCAAACGCTGAAGATTTCATCGAAACACTGGTGAAAATTTATGAGCCAAAGTTCGTTCTCAAGAAAAGTGGGCGCTAACCATTCCCTCGAGAGGAACCGCCCCCAAGCTGCGCTTGTGGGTTCCCTTCGCGGCTTCGGCTGCCCCTCACGTCAAACGTTAGCCGTTATGAATACCATTACTTCAAACCCCGATGTGACGCATATAAACGAAGAAACCTTTCTGCTGCTTGGGCTGGCCTTGTATTGCGCACAGAAACTTGAGTTCGGTCTGTATGGTATCGTATCTCACATGTCTCATCTGCCAGAAGCAAAGAAAGACAAACGATTCGCAAACTTAACGCCTGACGACTTCCTGTCATCCGATCCAGAAAAGAAAGCGCTTCGAAAAGCAACGCTCGGTCAAATTTGCTCCTTGTTTGGAGAGCGACTACTCTTTTCAGGAGAAGAACTTGAGCAGATCGTAACTGACAGAAATTTGGTTGTTCATGATTTCTGGCGCGAGGTGCGCCCAATTAGGGGTGTAGTTGGCATTCCAAATCCAAACGATTTTCTGTGGAGTTTTATTACAAACGTGGAGCGACTCAACGCGGCAATCAAAGGACTACTTTCTCTCTTGATGGAAGCAGCCGCCCAAATGGAAGGCAGGTCAGAAGAGATCGCTGTAAGCAATGCTGATCTTGAGAACCGCAAGATATTTGAATCAATTGTGGCCGCACGGCTAACAAATCATTCAACCGGACCTACTCAAACAACCGCGCAGTCCGGTTAATTTAAACGTTGAGCGTCCGCATTCTCAAGTCAGCTTTTCCGCTTTGTGCACGGACCCGCCGTTCACGTGGCGCGGTACGACAGGCCGCTTTGGCCGAACTTCTGCCTGTTGCCTTGGTTTTAACCAAAAAAAGAAATCTTTACTAGTGCAAGATAGAGGGCAAGGCCGAAGCCTTGCCCTCTATGTGTGCCCTACCAGTTGAACAGCTTGTCCAGCCAGCTTTCGACCTTGTTGGAGATCACCGACCAACCTTCCCGCAGGATGCTGGTGGCCGTTTCCTTGATGGTTTCCCACAGTCCTTTGCTTGCCGTCTGGTAAGCCTTCCCCGACACGTACTCAGGCTTGGCTTCCCGGGCAATCGACCACTTTTTTTGATTAGGGAGCAGGGTGACGATCTGCTCGACCAGACCGGTGAGGCCATAGCCTTCTTCAGCCGAGGTGACACAGATATGGTCGAGGGCGATGTCGAAGGTTTGGGATAGCTGGATCTGCTTGCGGCTCAGATTGCTTTGCTGGCTGCTGCTCGGTAGATGTCGTTCGTGGTCCCATTCCCAACATGGGGCGACTTTGTCCACCTGGCTGATCACAAACTGAATCGCCCCTTCTTTCCTAGACACTTCGAGAGCCTCACACTAGGCCCCACA
>NZ_JBMDJV010000033.1:0-49496 GCF_057809375.1 Aquitalea sp. FG25 | reverse complement strand
CTGCCAAGAAAGTAGACGCTTCCGCTCAGAAAGCCCAAGCTGCTGACGCTTCCGCACCGGCTAAAAAGGCTGCCAAAAAGCACCACGCTAAAAAGCACGCTGCCAAGAAAGTAGAAGCTTCCGCACAGAAAGCCCAAGCTGCTGACGCTTCCGCTCCGGCCAAGAAGCACGCTGCCAAAAAGCATCACGCTAAAAAGCACGCAGCCAAGAAAGCCGCTCCGGCTTCTGCAGCAAACTAATCAGACGTCAGCGTCTGGCTCGCAATAAGTAAAGGGAGGCTTCGGCCTCCCTTTTTTGCGTCTGCAGTTTCCGCCCGGTCAGTGCGCGAGGCGTGCAGGCAAAGAAAAACGCCATCCTGCTGGATGGCGTTTTGTCTGTTGCCAGGAAAAAGCGGAATCACTTTTCCACGAAGGCACGTTCGATAGCGTAGTCGCCCGGCTCACCCATGCGCGGGGATTCCTTGAAACCAAGGCCGTTCAGGATTTCGCACAGGTCATGCAGCATGGACGGGCTACCGCAGATCAGTACGCGGTCGTTTTCCGGGTTCAGCTGCGGCAGGCCGATGTCAGCACACATCTTGCCGTTGGTAATCAGGTCGGTCAGGCGGCCCTGATTGCGGAACGGCTCGCGGGTAACGGTCGGGTAGTAGATCAGTTTTTCTTTCACGATATCGCCAAAGAACTCGTTTTCCGGCAGTTCATTGGTGATGTAGTCGTGATAGCCCAGTTCGCTTACCCAGCGTACGCCATGGGTCAGGATGACTTTGTCGTAGCGTTCGTAAACTTCAGGGTCCTTGATGATGGACATGAACGGTGCCAGGCCAGTACCGGTGGACAGCAGGTACAGGTTTTTGCCTGGTAGCAGGTTGTCTTGCACCAGGGTACCTGTGGGCTTTTTGCTGATCATCACGGTATCGCCAACTTGCAGGTGCTGCAGCTTGGAGGTCAGTGGGCCGTCTTGTACCTTGATGCTGTAGAACTCCAGATGCTCTTCATAGTTGGAGCTGACAATGGAGTAGGCACGCATCAGCGGCTTGCCGTTTACTTCCAGGCCGATCATCACGAATTGGCCATTGATGAAGCGCAGACCGGCATCGCGGGTGCAGGTGAAGGTGAATAGGGTGTCGTTCCAGTGATGAACCGACAATACCTTTTCAGCGGTCAGATTGGGGGAGGACATATAAATTGCTGCTCGCTATCCAAAAGAAATCAAGGAATGAGTGGTTGCGGCGATTTTACCCTTTTCAGGGACACTTGACTAAACATTGCTAGCCGTTCTCACTATGTCATTCAACATAATGAGCAAATCACCACGACGCCAAGCCTGCAACAGCGTCTGGCACGCTATGGCTGTCTTGCGGCGGGAAAGTCAACTGGAACAGGATGTTACCTTAAAGAATAGGGCAACCCTAACGATTTCTTTCCGCTGTGTTTATTCCTGTTTGTTCTTAGTGAAGCGTTGATTTAGATCAGCGAATTGTATCGCTGGCTGAGCTAGTGCATAAAGCTGTCGGTCTTGGCGCGGCTGTCAGACAGTGTACGAAACTAAGCTGGATCGGCATTCTTTTGTCATTATTTTTAGATGGCGGATGCCGTGGCGAGTACAATCTGCTGTTCTGCGGACAGAAAGCGGAGCAAGCGATGAAGCTGTGTGTAATTCCCGGCGACGGGATTGGTCGTGAAGTGGTGCCGGTAGCCGTGGGCGTGTTGCAAGCCGTGCTGCCGGGTTTGCAGCTGGTATTTGCCGATGCCGGCTGGGAAACTTTCTGCCAACACGGCAAGGCACTGCCGGACAAAACGCTGGATGCCGCGCGTGATTGTGGTGCCGTATTCTTTGGGGCGGTCAGTTCCCCCATGCAACTGGTGGAGGGGTATCGCTCGCCCATCGTGCAGCTGCGTCGTGAGCTGGGCTGTCATGCCAATATTCGTCCCACCCTCAGCCTACCCTTGCCGGTTTGCCGTCCTGGCATAGACCTGATCATCGTCCGCGAGAATACCGAAGACCTGTATGTCGGGGATGAGCAGTCCAATGGCGAAGTTGCCGTTGCCATCAAGCGAATTACCCGTACCGCTTCGCTACGTGTGGCCAGAAGCGCATTTGAAATGGCCAGGCATGCCGGACGCCGGCGCATCACGATCATCCACAAGGCCAATATTCTGCCGCGCACCGATGGTCTGTTCCGCGATTGTGCCCGCGAGGTGGCGCGGGAGTATCCGGAAATTTTTGTGGATGAAATGCTGGTCGATACTGCGGCCATGCGACTGGCGCAGTCTCCGGAAAGTTTTGACATGTTGCTGGCACCCAATCTCTACGGCGACATCTTGTCCGATCTGGTGGCGGCATTTGGTGGCGGCCTGGGGTTGGCACCGTCGCTGAACTTGGGCGTGACGGCGGCCATTGCCGAGCCGGTACATGGTTCGGCTCCGGATATTGCCGGGCAGGGCATTGCTAATCCTCTGGCTGCCATTCTCAGTGCCGCCATGTTGCTGCGCATCTGGTGGCAGCGGGCCGACCTTGCCTTGCAGGTGGAACTGGCGGTGCGTTCTACCCTGGATGAGGGCATTGCCACGCCGGATGTCATTTCTCCTGGCGTAAGCACGCAGCATTTGGCACGGGCAGTGATAGAACGGTTGAAGCAGGGGTAAGGCCAGAACGAGAAAGAGGGCGGCTTGACTGGCCGCCCTCTGTGGTGTGTCACTGCATGCTTAAAAAGAAGGATTTGCGAGATAACGCAAACATCACATACAAATCTTCACCCTGTGTGGCCCCGAACATGTCTGCCAACGATGTCCTGACTGCAGGCGCACAGGTTTTACCAAAGAACAGGCTGTATGCACAGCACCAGAATAAGTCTCAAACAACTGATGTTACGGAATGGCTGCCCGGTTTCGTCTGGGCGGTAACATCATGTCCGCTACCTGTTACGGTAGCGCAGAGGGGAATGGCTTCCCGGTTTACTCATCATGCTTTAGCAAAGTCTGTTGTTTCGTGTCTGGCGTACCAACAACCTGTCGTCTGATGCATCCGTAATGGGCGCTTGCTGCGCTCCCAGGCAAGTCTGAGCTGCCCGCCATCAAACCTGAAAAGGTGATGGGTTCTGAGCGCCGGTGTGAACAAGGTTGTCGGAATCCGGCCGTTGACTCATCCCAAACCCTCCCTGTTGCTCAATGACTTCAGTATAGGCCGCTGCCGTTTCTACTCAAGTTTTTTTTCTGCAATGTAAGAACTGCGGCGATGCTTATGTGCTGAAGCCTTGTATTTGCGGGCTTGGCAGACGCAGCCATTTTGCAACGCCTGTTGCGCATGACCTTAGCTGGCCTGTGGTTTGAGCATGGCTACCCGTTCCGGTGAGTTGGGGTGCAGGTGTTGTTCGAACTGGCGGGCAGCTGCGGCCCAGGAAAAGCGCTCGGCCACGGCCCGGACGTGGTTGCGGTCTAACTTGAGTGCCTCCAGGCAGGCCAGGCGCAGATCTTCATGCAACACCCCGGCACCGCTGTTGCCTACTACGTCGCGCGGGCCGGCCACCGGATAGGCGGCTACCGGGGTGCCACAGGCCATGGCCTCCAGCAGAACCAGGCCGAAGGTGTCGGTGAGGCTGGGGAAGACAAACACGTCGGCAGCACGATAGAACCTTGCCAGCTCGGCTTGGGGAAATACGCCAGCAAAATGGACATCGGGATACTCGCGCTGCAGGCGTGGTAGCAGGGGGCCATCGCCCACTACCCATTTGCTGCCGGGCAGGTCGAGTTTGAGGAAGGCTTCGATGTTCTTTTCTACCGCAACCCGACCGATATAGACAAAGCGCGGTGCCTGGCTTTCATCCAGTCGTTCCCGTGTGCCGGGTGTGAACAGCTGGGTATCTACGCCGCGACTCCACAGTACTACCTTGTTGAAACCACGTGCCCGCAGGTCATCGGCGATGGATTGCGTGGGGACCATGGTGGCGCTGCCGGCATTGTGGAAACGGCGCATCCAGGCATAGCTGATGGAGAGGGGCAAACGGGTGCGGGCGGCGATGTATTCCGGAAAACGGGTGTGATAGGCCGTGGTAAAGGCCAGCTTGTGCCGCAGGCAGTAACGGCGGGCTGCCAGACCCAGCGGGCCTTCGGTGGCAATGTGGATGGCATGCGGCGACAGGCCGGCAATGCGTTGTGCTACCTGGCGGTATGGCAGGATGGACAGGCGGATGTCTGGGTAGGTGGGGCAGGGCAGGGTGTGGAATTCCAGCGGCGTGATCATTTCCACCTGATGGCCAAATGCCGTCAGTTCACGGCTGGTTTCGGTGAGGGTGCGGACTACGCCGTTGACCTGCGGCTGCCAGGCATCGGTGACGATCAGGATGCGCATGGGGTCTCCTGGCTGGGGTCGGAAAGCGGGTGATTGTTGTCATGCTGCTGTTTGCTGGCCGGGACTGGTGTGACGGGCCAGCCTGGGCGGGGTGGTTCGTTGTCAAAGGCGGGTTTATTGTCTGATGTGGCCTGGCGGGTTTTTCTACTGGTTTTTTCTGGCTGGCTCAGCAAGGTGGTCCAGTACACCACCTCCAGGCGGCCATCGGCATGTTCAACCAGGGCTGACAGGCTTTCCACCCAGTCCCCGCTGTTGCCGTACAGCACGCCATCGATATCGCGGATTTCAGCCTTGTGGATGTGTCCGCAGATCACGCCATCGTAGGCGCGGCGGCGGGCTTCTCCGGCCAGGATCTTTTCGAAGTCACTGATGAAATTGACCGCATTCTTTACCTTGTGCTTAAGGTATTGCGACAGTGACCAGTAGGGCAGATCCAGCTGTTTGCGCAGCCAGTTGAAGCCTCGGTTCAGCTGCAGGATGGCGGTATAGAGCGAATCCCCGACATAGGCCAGCCACTTGATGTGCTGGATGACCCCGTCAAACTCGTCGCCGTGGATGATCAGCAGGCGTTTGCCATCGGCGGTGGTGTGTTCCGCTTCGCGCCGGATGGCGATGCCGCCGAAGTCCAGCCCGGCGTAATGCCGTGCCGCTTCGTCGTGATTGCCTGGCACGTAGATCACCTGGCAGCCCTTGCGTGCCTTGCGTAGTACCTTTTGCACCACATCGTTGTGGCTTTGCTTCCAGTACCAGGATTTTTTCAGTTGCCAGCCGTCGACGATATCACCCACCAGATAGAGGTAGTCGGATTCATTGTGCTTGAGGAAATCCAGCAGATGATCGGCGCGGCAGCCGGCGGTTCCCAGGTGAACATCGGAAATCCAGATGGCGCGATAGTGGTGTTTGTTGCCAGGGTCGGAGTCGGGCTGCATGTTAGGTCCGTTCTGCCATGGGTATAGCGCCATGCTGCATGGGGCAGATGACAGCACGATGAGGTTTTGGTGAATGGCTGATGACTAAGACGGCGTTAAGTTGGGTTTAAGACTGTTGCGTTTAAATAGCCCTGCTGCCGGAATAAACCGGTTTAATCCTGGAGAGTTGAGAAATGAAAAAACTGTTGCTGAGCGCCCTGTTCGCTTCCTTCGTTGCCCCCACTGCCTTTGCTGCTGCCAAGTGTGAAACCCACCCCAAGAATGAATGGATCAAGCAGGAAGATTTCAAGAAACAGCTGGAAGGCCAAGGCTACAAGATCGACAAGTTCAAGGTGAGTGGCCAATGCTATGAAATCTATGGCAAGAACAAGGACGACAAGAAGGTGGAAATCTACTTCGACACCAAGACCGGCAAGCCGGTAAAGAGCGAAGTACAGCAATAAGCTGCTGCCGGGCTGCATTCCCGGAACGGGAAGGCCGGCTGCCGATAGGGGCCGGCCTGTTCTCTGGCTGAAAGGAAATGGATTGATGGCTGACAATACACAGGAAATCAAAGTGTGGGACCGTTTTGTCCGGGTGTTTCACTGGACGCTGGCGGCCTGTGTGCTGGGCAATTATTTTGTGCTGGAAGATGGCGAGGGCCCGCATCGCTGGAGCGGTTATCTGGCAGTGGCATTGGTGCTGTCGCGGGTGGTGTGGGGCTTTGTCGGTAGCCGACATGCCCGGTTTGCCGATTTCTTTCCTACGCCGCGTCGCATGCAGGCACACTGGCAGGACATGCGCCAGGGCCGCCTGGACGCCCATGCCGGGCATAATCCGCTGGGTGCCCTGATGATGTTGTGGTTGATGGCACTGGTGCTGGGGCTGGGTGTCAGCGGTTATCTGCTGGGTACCGATGCTTTCTGGGGTGATGACGGCATGCAGGAGCTGCACGAGGCGCTGGCCAATATCCTGATCGGCAGTGTCGGTCTGCATGTGCTGGCGGCGTTGCTGATGAGCCGGCTGGGTGGCATCAACCTGATCAAGGCCATGGTGACCGGGGTAAAAACCATGCCGCAGAACAGCGGCGAGCCCGCCGTGCCGGAGTTGGAAGCAAGGAAATAAACATGCGCATACTGGTGGTTGAGGATGATCCGCTGATTGGTGATGGCTTGAAAATGGGCCTGAGCCAGTTAGGCTTTGTGGTGGACTGGTTTCGCCAGGGGCGGGAAGGGCTGGCGGCGCTGTCGGCGGCGCCCTTTGATGCCGTGGTGCTGGACTTGGGCCTGCCCGGCATGGATGGCATGGATATCCTGACTGCCTGGCGCCAGAACGGGCAGGATGTCCCGGTATTGGTGCTGACCGCGCGCGATGCACTGGATGACAGGCTGAAGGGCCTGGATGCCGGTGCCGATGATTACCTGGTCAAGCCCTTTGCCCTGAGCGAAGTCGCGGCGCGTTTGCGGGCGCTGATTCGTCGCCGTCATGGTCAGACCAGCAACCGCCTGAGCCATGGCCGGGTCAGCCTTGACCCGGTGGCACGCACCGCCTGGCTGGATGATGGGCAACTGGAACTTACTGCCCGCGAACTGGCCTTGCTGGAGCTGCTGCTGTCCAACAAGGGCAGGGTGCTGCCGCGTGACCTGATCGAGGAAAAGCTGTACGGATGGGGCCAGGAGCTGGAAAGCAATGCGGTGGAAGTGTATGTCCACCATCTGCGCAAGAAGCTGGGCGCCGGCTTCATCCGCACCCAGCGTGGTGTGGGTTATGCCCTGGGTGATCCGGTATGACGCGCCAGCCCACCTTGCAGCGCCGGCTGGCCATCCTCCTACTGGTGACCGTACCGCTGATCTGGCTGGTCTCGACCGGGGTGGCTGTCTATGTGGCGCATCATGAGGTGGACGAGCTGTACGATACCCAGCTCACCCTGTTCGCTCGCCAGCTGTTGATCGTCAATATGGGCGAGCATGGCGATGACGAGCTGCCGCTGCTGCCCAAGACCAAAAAGCTGATTCGGGGCGGTGATCGTGGCGAAGCGGAAGATGACGATATCGGCGTTGCCGTATGGAATGGTGATGGCAACCTGTTGCTGAGTGACGGCAAAGGGCGTCATTTCAGCTTTGATGCCAGCCGGCGTGGTTTCTACAGCGTCAGCGGACATGATGATAGCGACGAGTGGCGGTTATTTTATCTGCCGGCACCGGATGGTTCGCGACTGGTTGCCGTGGGGCAGCGGCAAAAGCTGCGTCACGAAGTGGTATTCAAGGTGATAGAAGGGCAGCTGCTGCCCTGGCTATTGGGGTTGCCGGTACTGCTGTTGCTGATTTTGTGGGCAGTGCGCAAAGGGTTGCGGCCCTTGCAGCAGGTGGCCAGTGATCTTGGGCGACGCAGTGCGCTGGATAGCAGCCCGTTAACCGAGAACGTGCCGGGCGAGGTGCTGCCCATGGTGCGTGCACTCAATGCGCTGTTTGCCCGCATCGCCGAAACACTGGAACACGAGCGCCGCTTTACTGCCGATGCCGCGCATGAGCTGCGCACCCCGCTGGCTGCCTTGCAGGTGCAGGCTGAAGTGATGGCGCTGATGCCGGACGATGCCGGTCGCCAGCATGCCTTGCAACAGTTGCAGCAAGGCATACGGCGTGCCACGCGTTTGGTGGAGCAGCTGCTGGCACTGTCACGGCTGGACCCATTGCAAGGCTTGCCCAGCAGCCAGAGCGTTGACTGGGCTGCCGTCAGCCGTGATGCCATGGCGGATGTACGCAGCGCGGCTGCCGAAAAAAACATGGTGTTGGACATCGTGTGGCAAACCGCCGCGCCGACGGTGCTGCCACTGGCCGGAGCTGCCACCTTGCTGACCTTGCTGTTGCGCAATCTGCTGGATAACGCCGTACGTTATTGCCCGGCTGGCGCACACATCGCGCTGGTCCTGGCGGAAGGAGAAATCCTGGTGCAGGACGATGGCCCGGGCATCGCCCCCGAATGGCTGGCACGGGTGCATGAGCGCTTTTTCCGCCCGCCGGGGCAGGACATGCCAGGCAGCGGGCTGGGATTATCCATTGTCGAACGCATTGCCAGTTTGCACGGCCTGGGTTTGACGCTGGTGAACCGAGACCATGGTGGCTTGCAGGTCAGCCTGCGCAAGCTCAGCTGACACTGCGGCAATCTGTCGCATTGGCCTGGCATTTTCGACAGCGTATTGTTGGTGCCAGACAAGCTGGCAGGCCCGCGCCTGCCGGAACACACTCCAAGGTGTTGTTGCCCGCCCCGACCAGGCGGGCTTTCTTTTTGCGGCTTGCCAGCTGCAGCGTGTCAGCCGCGTGGTTCAGACACGACTGCCTCAGGCCTGCGTAGCGCTGCTGGGCAATCGCCAGTACAGGGCATTGCACACCCCGCCAGCCATGGCGCCCACATAGTAATTGAATACCGGATCGTACAGTGCCGGCTGTAGCCAGCGACTGTAGTAGAGGGTGATGACACCACCGATGAGTGCGCCGGGTAGTGCGGCCAGCAACAATAGCCGCCAGCGCGGCCAGGCCTGCTGCCAGTGGCTGATGCTGCCCTCCAGCGACAGCCGCAGCAAAACCAGCAGCACGCCGGCCAGTGCCGCCGGCAGCGCACCCAGCATATACGCCAACATGGGCATCACCCCGGTGGCCAGCAGGCCCACCAGCGGGCCCAGTGCAATAAACAGGATCAGGCCGCAGGCGGCAAGTTTCAAATGTTTCATCCGGCAGTGTTCGACAAAAAGTCTTGCAAGACTAGCAGACTGGCGCGATGGCGACGAGCGAGGCAGCCATATCGGTGCGGCATTATGTCGCAGCCACTGCCAGGGCGGCGGGATGCTAAAGTGTCGACCATGCTGGCCCAATTGTTTTCCTCCTCTTCACGCTTGGTGGCAGATCTGCCCGATGCCGTGCGCCTGATTGCCCGTCTGCGCTGGCTGATGCTGGTTGCCGGTGGCGTACTGTTGTTACTGCTTGCCGCTGCCGGCCTGTCCTTGCCCTGGCTGCTGCTGTTGCAGGCACTGGCAACGCTGGCCTTGTTCAATCAACTGCTGGGTGGACAACTGCAGCGTGGTGCTTCGCCTCTGCTATTGCTGCGGCTGGGTTTGCTGGCTGATGTGCTGGCGCTGACCGAGTGTCTGGCCTTCAGCGGTGGTGCGGCCAATCCCCTGGCTTCGCTTTACCTGCCGCCGGTATTGTTTGCTGCCTTATTGTCCCCAGGACTGTTTGCCTGGAGCCTGTCCTTGCTCAGCATGCTGGCCTACGCCGCCCTGTTTGGCTGGCATTTGCCCTGGCCCTTGCAGGGCAGTGATGCTGCCTATGCGTTTTCCCTGCATCTGCTTGGGATGTGGCTGACCTTTGCCCTGTCCGCCTTGCTGATTACCAGCTTTGTCTCCTGGCTGGCACGTCAGCTGGCTGCCCGCGAAGCAGCCCTGGCCGCCGCCAGGGAAACCCAGCTGCGTGACGAACAGTTGCTGGCCGTGGGCATGCAGGCGGCGGGAGCAGCGCATTCGCTCTCCACGCCCATCAATACGCTTACCTTGCTGGTGGATGACCTGCTGCAGCAGCATGCTGCCGACGCCTCTTTGCAGGAAGATCTCTCCCTGATGCAGGCCCAGCTGGTGGCCTGTGCCCGGGCGCTGTCCCGCTTGAAGCAGGGTGTGCAGCAGACCGATACCGCACAGGCGCTGTTTGCTACGCTGGCACAGCAGTTGTCAGGCTGGCGTAGCCTGCGCCCCGATGTACAGCTGGACTGGCAGGCAGCACCAGGGCCGGACCCGCTGGTGCGGCTGGATGCTGCCTTCTGGCCGGCATTTTTCAACCTGATCAATAACGCAGCCGAGGCGGGCGGCGGCGTGCTCACCGTAACGGCTGCCCTGCATGGCGAACTGTTGCAGCTGGACATCATCAACCCGTCGGGGCGCTTGTCCACGGCACAGTTGCAGCGTGCCGGTCTGGCACCGCTGACCTCCAGCAAACCAGCCGGCATGGGGCTGGGCGTGATGCTCAGCCATGCCACGCTGGCCAGGCTGGGCGGCACCCTGACATTGGAAAACAGGCCGGAGGGGGGCGTGCATGCCTGTGTGCGATTACCTCTGCGGCTGGAGGAGCAAGCGTGATGCTGGATTTTCTGCTGGTGGATGATGACGAGGCGTTCAGCGCGGTTCTGTCCCGGGCATTGCTGCGACGGGGCTTTCAGGTGGAATGCGCGGTTAATGGCAGCCAGGCATTGCAACAAAGGGAAGCGGCACCACGGCGTATCGTGCTGGATCTGAATCTGGAAGGCGAAAGTGGCCTGCGATTATTACCGGACTTGCGTCAGCTTTATCCGCAGGCTGCGGTGGTGGTCCTGACTGGCTATGCCAGCATTGCCACGGCGGTAGAAGCCACCAAGCTGGGCGCGGTGCAGTACCTGGCCAAGCCTGCCACCGTGGATGACATTCTGGCGGCATTCCAGCAAGTCAGTGCCAACCCGGAACTGCCGCTGGCACCACAGCCCATGTCGCTGCGGCGTGTTACCTGGGAGCACCTGCAACGGGTGCTGAACGAACACGGCGGCAATATTTCCGCAACTGCCCGCTCCATGGGCATGCACCGCCGTACCTTGCAGCGCATGCTGGCCAAGCGACCGGTGAAAAGCTAAAACGCATCAGCTGTTGTATTCGGCGGACGGGTTTTTTCATTGTCACTGGCAAGCAAGTTTCCATATTGCTTTACAGTAATTTCTCCACCTATCTTGTGGATTTTCTCTTTGTCATGCACAAGTCCTGCTCTGGCAGGGCTTTAACGATTGTTTTGCCAAGCAAGCGCTAGGAAACCTGCCGGTGCCGCTTCTGCAAAGCCCTGTTTTCATCAGCCGGTCTTTCCGGATGGCATCAGAAAATATGATTGGAGCAAATGCCCCAAAATGCCTATGGTCTTTTGATGGACTCACAAACCACGACAATAGAGGGGAACAAGATGCGTGGACAAATGATGGAACAGCCGCTGCTGATTTCCGCCCTGCTGCAACATGCTGAAACCTACCATGGCGATAGCGAGATCGTATCGCGCACCGTGGAAGGCCCGATCCACCGCTACACCTACCGCGAAGCCGCACGTCGCAGCCGCCAGCTGGCCAATGCGCTGGCCGGCCTGGGGGTGCAGCATGGTGATACCGTCGGCACCCTGGCCTGGAACGGTTATCGCCACTACGAAATCTACTTTGCCACCTCCGGTTCCGGTGCCATCTGTCACACCGTCAACCCGCGCCTGTTTGCCGAGCAGATCAGCTACATCATCAATCACGGCGAAGACAAGGTCCTGATGTTTGACTTGAGCTTCCTGCCGGTGGTGGAGCAGATTGCCGCCGAACTCAACACCGTGCAGCATTTTGTCTTGCTGACCGATCGCGCCCACATGCCGCGCGAGACGTCGCTGGATAACCTGCTGTGCTATGAGGATCTGGTCAACAGCCACAGCGACCACTACCAGTGGCCGGATTTTGACGAAAACACCGCCTCCAGCCTGTGTTACACCTCCGGCACCACTGGCAACCCCAAAGGCGTGCTGTATTCGCACCGCTCCACCGTGCTGCATGCCTTTGCCAGTTCGCTGCCGGACAGCCTGGATATCTCGGCCCAGGGCGCCATCATGCCGGTGGTACCGATGTTCCACGTCAATGGCTGGGGCCTGCCTTACAGTTGCACCATGAACGGTGCCAAGCTGGTGTTGCCCGGCCCCAAGATGGACGGCGTCAATCTGTACGAGCTGATCGAGACTGAAGGCGTCACCATGGCGGCTGGTGTGCCCACCATCTGGATGATGCTGTTGCAGCACTGCCAGAAGAACCATCTGAAGATCCACAGCCTGAAGCGGGTGATTGTGGGTGGTTCGGCCGCGCCGGAAAGCATGGTGGAGCAGTTGGCCGAACATGGTGCCGAACTGCGCCAGCTGTGGGGCATGACCGAGCTGTCGCCCTGCGGCACCACCAGCACACCCAAGTTTAAGCACAATGGTTGTGACACGGCGACCTTGCGCAGCTTGCAAACCAAGCAAGGGCGGCCGATTTACGGCGTGGCCATCCGCATTGTCGATGATGAAGGCAAACCGCTGCCCAACGATGGCGTGGCCTTTGGCAATCTGCAGGTGAAGGGGTCCTGGGTGTTGTCGCGCTACTTCAAGCGCGAGCTGGATGATTGTCATACCGAAGATGGCTGGTTCAATACCGGCGACGTGGTCACTATCGACCGCGATGGCTATATGAGGATTACCGACCGTACCAAGGACGTGATCAAGTCCGGCGGTGAGTGGATCAGCTCCATCGAACTGGAAAACATTCTGGTGGGTCACCCGGCGGTGGCCGAGGCGGCGGCTATCGGGGTGGTGCATCCCAAGTGGGATGAACGCCCGCTGATGGTGGTGGTGCTCAAGCCGGGTAGCACGGCCAGCCGCGAAGAGCTGATTGGCTTTTACGAAGGCAAGATTGCCAAGTGGTGGACGCCGGACGACGTGGTGTTTCTGGATGAGCTGCCGCATACCGCCACCGGTAAGTTGCAGAAAATGAAGTTGCGCGAAATGTTCAAGGATTATCAGTGGGCATAAGCGATAAGCCGCTGAATTGAATGGACAGAATAGAGCATTTGCGCTAAATTGTGCATCGCACTGAAGGCCGCAAGGTCTTTTGTGGTGTTAGCCCCTCGAAGCATCGAGCTGGTAACCCCGGCCAGATGTTTCTTCCTCGTGTTGGCCCCTGAGAACCCTCAGGGGATTTTTTTTGCCTGCGCATCCGCACCCATTTTTCCGCCGGGCTTGCACTTGCCTTTGCCTGTTCCCGTTGTGTCATTTATGCCGCCTTGCCAGCTGCATCGTGCGGCATTGCCTGCTGCAAATCGTCTTTGCTGTTCTGGATCAAATTGTAAATAAGTATTTCATAATTTAATGCGAAGATAGAGAAAGGGCCGGTTGTTCCGCACAGCAAGCCAGTCCCGGTCATGATGGTCAAACAAGCCCGGCACCCGTCCGGTAAGGGGGAAACATGAAATCCTTGCGCAGCAAACTGATTGCTTTCAATGCCTTGCTGATGGCCTTGTTTGGCCTGGTGTTGGTGCTGATTGTGTTCATCCAGATGCGAGGCGAGATACTCAGCGGCCTGAATTACGAGTTTGATTCCGCCTTGAAAGGCCAGGGGAGTGTGGTCAAGACCTGGCTGGATGACAAGAAACAGCAGATCACGGCTCAGGCCAGCGCGGCGGGCGAGGCAGACGCGTTGCGTTTTCTCAAGGTAGGGGCGCGGGCTGGTTTCAATGTCAATTACGCAGGCTATGCCGATGGGCGCTCGGTGTTCTCCGATGACTGGGTTGCGCCCGCCGATTACAAGGTCAACACGCGCGACTGGTATCAGCAAGCCGTGACGGCAGGCAAGGCGGTGGTGACCGAGCCCTATGTGGATGAAGCCAGCAAGAAACTGACCATTACCGTGGCGGCACCCATCCGTCAGGCAGACCGGACACTGGGTGTGGTGGGTGGTGATGTATTTGTCGACAGCCTGGTGAAGTCGGTGTTGTCCCTACAGGTACGCGGCAATGGCTATGCCTTCATCACCGATGGCAAGGGCACCATCCTGGCCCACCCACAGGCCGGGTTGACGCTCAAACCCATCAGCCAGCTGGCACCAGAGCTAACCAGCAGCCGTCTGGCCGAGCTGGCAAGCAGCAACCGCCTGCAGCGGGTAGCGCTGGATGGCCAGGACATGCTGCTGTCGGTGCAGCGGATTCCCGACAGCGACTGGCTGATTGGCTTGGCCACGCACCGCGATGCCATCCTGGCACCGCTCAATACCTTGCTGCTGAGTGTCGCCGGTCTGAGTGTGCTGGTTTTTGCCCTGCTCATTCCGTTGGCCAGCGTGTTGTTGGGACGCATGCTGGGTGGGCTGGTGGCGCTGAAAAATGCCATGCAGGACATTGCGCATGGCGAGGGTGATCTCACCTTGCGCTTACAACTGCAGGGCAAGGACGAAATTGCAGCCACCGCCGAGGCGTTCAACCAGTTTGTCAGCCACCTGGCCATCCTGTTTCGTGGCCTGCGCGACGATGCCAGCGGGGTGGTGCAAGGGGTAGGGCAGGTTTCCGGCCAGGTGCTGGATGTGGCTGAACGCGCCCGCAGCATCTCCGACATGTCCTCCTCCAATGCCGCCACCCTGGAGCAGATTACCGTCAGCATTGCGCATATTGCGGATAACGCCCGTGAGGCCGATCAACTGGCCACCGCCACCGGTCAGGGGCTGGAGTCCGGTGCTCAGGGTATGCATCAATTGGCCGAGGGCATGGAAACGACGGTGCAGTCGGTATGCGCGCTGGAGGGCATGCTGGCGGCGCTGGAGCAGCGTTCGCAGCAGATTTCCGGCATTACCGAGGTGATACGTGATATTGCCGATCAAACCAATCTGCTGGCACTCAATGCCGCCATCGAGGCCGCCCGTGCCGGTGAGCAGGGCCGTGGCTTTGCCGTGGTGGCCGATGAAGTGCGCAAGCTGGCCGAACGTACCGCCCAGGCCACGGTGCAGATTGCCGGCATGGTAACCGCCATCCGCAGCGAAACCGGCAAAGCCGTGGGCGATGTACAGCAAACGGTGACCGTGGTGAATGATGGCGTGCTGCTTACCCAGCAAGCGGTGGCGACTATTCAGTCCATCCAGAATTCCATGCTGGAAGTGGTTGGAAAAATGTCGGAAATATCCCATTCCACCCAGGAGCAGCATAATGCAAGCACCCTGATTGCGCAGAGTTCGGAACAGATCAACAGCCGGGTGCTGGAAAACGACGCCATGCTGCAGCAGGCCAGTGACACCCTGCAGGGTTTGGCTGGCAAGGCGGGGCAGATGAATGGAGAATTTGCCAAGTTCCGGCTGTAGCATGGCCGCCATGGGCGCTCGGCTGGCAGGATAAGGGAGGAGCAGATGTTGTTGTCACCGCTGGCACTGCGTGCCGCCACGCTGCTGGCGGAACAGGACCTGCCCGCCGCCTTGCAGGCTGCGCAGCGCTGTCTGGAGGCGGAGCCGGATAATGCGCCGATCTGGACCCTGCTGGGTGTCTGTGCTGCCAGGCTGGCACGGCAGTCCCTGGCTGAACAATGCTGGCAACAGGCGCTGCAGCTGGACCCAACGGTGGTTGATGCCCATTACAACCTGGGTTGCCTGTACGGCGAGCGGGGAGAGCACACGCAAGCGGAGCAATACTACCGTGCGGCGTTGCGCCTGCAGCCCGGGCACGCAGGTAGTCTGGGCAATCTGGCGGTCTTGCTGGCGCAAGCCGGGCAGCGGGCTGAGGCGGAAGCATGTTACCGGCAGGCACTGCAGGCCACCGCCCATCGTCGGGACGGGCTGGATGTACGGTACAACCTGGCCCTGTTGCTGTCGCAGACCGATAGGCTTGCAGAGGCGGAAACATTATTGCAGACGCAGTTGCAGCACGAGCCGGATGACCTGGCGAGTCATGCGCTACTGGGAAATCTTTATCAGCAGCAAGGGCGGAATGAAGCGGCCCGCGCCTGCTGGGAGCGGATCTTGCAGCAGGCGCCGCAGCATCCAGAAGCACTGAACAATCTGGCCGTGATCTACCAGCAGCAACGGCGCTGGGATGAGGCCGCCAGCCTGCTGCAGCGCGCCCTGTTGCAGGCGGCCCCGCCGCCCGACTTACTGCTCAACCAGGCTAATGGCCTGTTGCAGCAGGGTAATGCCACCGCCGCCCTGGCGCTATTGCAGCAAGCCATTGCCCAGCATCCCCGGCATGCGCCGCTGCATGATGCACTGGGCGTGGCCTGCAGTGAATTGCGCGATGCCGAGCAGGCCGAAGCCGCCATGCGCCGGGCGGTGGAGCTGGCACCGGAGCAGCCCCGCTTTCGACAGAATCTGGCTTATCTATACCTGGCACTGGGGCGTTGGAACCCTGGCTGGGAGGGGCTGGATGCCCGCTTGCAGCGCCTGCCGCTGCGTGGCGGGTTGCCCACGCTGCCATCACCGCGCTGGGAAGGCGAGCCTCTGGCCGGACGGCATCTGCTGCTGTGGTTTGAGCAGGGACTGGGCGATGCATTGCAGTTCTGCCGCTATCTGCCCTGCTTGTCGGCGGCGCGACTGAGCGTGGTATGCCGCCCGGAGCTGATCCGTCTGTTTCAGAGCATGCCGCTGCACTGTCCGGTTGCGTTCCTGCCCTTGCACCGCTTGGATATGGCGGTGCCAGCACATGACTACCATGTGTTTTCCATGAGTCTGCCGCGCTGGCTGGGGCCAGACCCCGCTGCCACGCCACCGGCGCATTTCTCCCTGCAGGCCAGGCTTGCATTGCCACCGACAGATCGTCCGCGCCGGTTGGGGCTGGTGTGGCGCGGCCATGCGCGCCATCCCTGCGACCATCATCGTTCCCTGCCAGATGTGCGCTTGCTGGCTCCCTTGCTGGCCTTGCCTGGTATTAACTGGATCAGCCTGCAATTGCCGGTTGAGGAGGAAGAGCAGGCATGGCTGGCCACTTGGCCTACGCTGGTGGCAGGTGAGCAGGGGTTGGATGACCTGGCGGCAACGGCCAATGTACTGGCCGGGCTGGATGGGCTGGTGACGGTGGATACCGCGTTGGCGCATCTGGCCGGCAGTTTGGGCGTGCCGTGCTGGCTATTGCTGTCGGCCTGTCACACCGACTGGCGCTGGGGTTGGCAGGGTGAGGCCAGCCCGTGGTATCCCGCTGTGCGGCTGTGTCGCCAGTCGCAGCCGGGCGACTGGGCCGAACTTATTGCCCGGCTGGCTAGCCAGCTGGCCTGAGCGGAAGTCTCAGGGTGGGGATAGCCACTTGCCCGGGTTCATCAGGCCGTGCGGGTCCAGCAGCTGCTTGATGCTGTGCATCAGCTGCAGTGCTGCCGGGTCCTGATAGCGGTGCAACCAGTGTCCCTTGAGCTGGCCGATGCCATGCTCTGCCGCCAACGTGCCCTGCAGGCGATACACCAGGTCGTAGACAATGGCGTTGACGCTGGCCTCATCGGCGAACAGTTCTGCGTTATCGGGCCGGGTGTAGCTGATGTTGTAATGCAGGTTGCCGTCGCCGGCATGGCCAAAGGCAATGATGCGTATGCTTGGAAAAGCTGTGGTCAGCGCGGACTCACATTGTGCGAGAAACGTTGGAATGGCGGAGCTGGGCAGGCCGATATCATGCTTGATGCTGGGGCCGTCGCGCTTCTGGGTTTCCGACATGGCTTCGCGTAGCTGCCATAGCTGCTGTCTGTCCGCCTCGCTGTGCGCCAGTACGCCATCGGGTAGATCCTGCGTGGCCAGCCAGTCCACCAGCAATTGCTGCAGGCTGTGGCTATCGCCACTGTCGGACAGTTCTGCCAGTACCGCCCAGGGCTGGATGAAGGGCAATTGGCCCGGGTGGTATTTTTCCAGCAGTTGCTGACAGGGCTGCGACATGATTTCAAACGTAGTCAGCCGGTCGCCAAAGGCCTGACGCAGTGCCGACAGCAGGGCAATGGCGGCCTGGCTGCTCTGCACGCCCAGCCAGGCGGTGGCATGGGCGCTGGGCTGCGCAAACAGCTTGAGCGTGGCGGCGGTGATCAGTCCCAACTGGCCTTCTGCCCCAATGAACAGCTGCTTCACGTCCAGCCCGCTGGTGTTTTTGCGCAGGCCGGAGAGTTGATGTAATACCTGGCCGTCCGGCAGTACGACTTCCAGCCCCAGTGTCAGCTCGCGCATGGTGCCATAGCGTAAAACCGCCAGCCCGCCGGCATTGGTGGACAGGTTGCCGCCAATCTGGCAACTGCCCTCGCTGGCCAGAGACAGCGGAAACAGGCGGCCTGCCTCTGTCGCCAGTTGTTGCAGCCGGGCCAGTGTCATGCCCGCTTCCACCGTGATGCTGTTGTTGTCGGTATCAATGGCACGCAGGCGATTCATCCGCTGCATGGCAATCACCAACTGGTGGCCCGAGCTATCCGGCGTAGCCGCACCGCAGGTAGAGGTATTGCCGCCTTGCGGCACCACGGCCAGCTGCCTTTGCTGGCACAGTCGCAGCAGCGCGGCTACTTCTGCCGTGCTGCCGGGCAGCACCACGGCCAGCGGCTGGCCCTGATAGCGGCGGCGGTAGTCCAGCGTGTAGGGGGCTGTGTCCTGCGGCAGGGTCAGCACATGACCGCAGCCGACAATAGCGGCCAGGTCGGCGAGCAGATCGGGCATGGCATTTTCCTTCCGGTTCTGATCAGTCGGGAATCCCGGCAGCCATCAGTTCGTCCGGATGCTGCCAGCCGGGCAATTGGCTGATGCGTTGCAGCCAGGCGGCAACGTGTGGCCAGGCGGCAATGTCCAGCCCGGCATCTGCCAGCCACCACAAATAGGCGCTGGCTGACAGGTCGGCAATGGTCGGGGTGCTGCCAATCAGATAGGCATGCTGGCTGAGTGTTTGGTCCAACACGGCCAGATCTGCACGCACCCGTTGTTCCAGCCAGCTGGTCACCTCAACCGGCTGCGGAAAGAACTTGCGCGCCAGGCGCAGATTGGGCAGGGAAAAACCGATGCGGTTACTCTCCCAGCACAGCCATTCGCGCACCAGCTGGCGCTCTCCGGGAGCACCATCCAGTCGGCCATAGCTGTCGGCCAGCCATTGCAGGATGGCATTGGACTGGCACATCGGGGTGCCATCTGCCACCAGTACCGGTACTTCACCAAAGCGGCTGACGGCACAGAAGTCTTCTGCCCGCTCTGCACGCGGCAGTGCCAGATCGACATGCATGTAATCATGCGAAACATCCGCCAGCATCAGTGCCAGGCGAACCTTGTAGCTATGTCCGGAAAAACAGTTGCCGTACAGGGTGAGAGTGGTCATGTCGTTATGTCTTGTTGCGATGTTGATCGGACGGCGGGCTCAGTGTCTGCGCCTGACGCCGGTGCGTCAATGGTATTGGCTGCGGGCCGCCCTTGCGAGCCAAGCCAGGCAGCAGCAAAGGCCAGCGGAACCGAAAACAGAGCCGGGTTGGCATAGGGAAACAGCGCGCTGTGCTGTCCCAGCATGCCGACCCAGACTGTGGGGCCGGTGATGATGAACAACAGGGCTGCCAACATGCCGCCATAGCCACCGGCCAGCGCACCGCGTGGACTCAGGCCGCGCCAGTTCAGTGCCAGCAGCAATACCGGGAAATTGCTGGAAGCCGCAATGGCAAACGCCAGCCCCACCAGAAAGGCAATGTTCAAATTCTGGAACAGTGTGGACAGCAGCACGGCCAGCACCCCCAGCAGCAGCACGGATAGCCGGGACAACTGCCACTCACGGCGCGGATCGGGCTTGCCGTGGCACAGCCACAGGGCATACAGATCGTGGCTGACCGCACTGGCACCGGCCATGGCCAGCCCAGCGACCACTGCCAGAATGGTGGCAAAGGCCACGCCCGCAATCAGGGCCTGCAACCAGGGGCCGCCCAGCAGGCTGGCCAGGTGCAGTGCGGCCATATTGCCACCCCCCAGCAGCTTGCCTGCGACATCGTGAAAGCGGGTATCCGGTGCCACCAGCAGTAGCGCACCGTAGCCGATGATGATGTTCAACAGGAAAAAACAGCCAATCAATCCGGTTGCCCAGCCCACCGAGCGGCGTGCCGCGCGGGCATCGCTTACCGTGAAAAAGCGCATCAGTATATGCGGCAGTCCCAGCAGGCCCAGGCTGAGCCCCAGGCCCAGCGACAGGGCATCCACTGGATCAGCCAGCACCTTGCTCGGTAGCAAGGCCGCACCATGATCCAGCCGGCCCACGACGGCAAACAGCTGTGCCGGGCTGCCATCAAAGCGTTGCAGCACACCAACGGCCAGCAGCAAGGCACATAGCAGCATCAATGCTGCCTTGACCATTTGCACCCAGCTGGTGGCCAGCATGCCGCCCAGGGCTACCTGTAGCACCATCAAGGCAATCACCAGCAGCACGGCGGCCAGATAGGGCAGGCCAAACAGCAGTTGCAGCAGCTTGCCTGCGCCAACCAGCTGCACGATCAGGTAAAACACTGTGACGGTGAGCGAACTGATGATGCTCATCAGGCGTACCCGCCGGTCATCAAAGCGGCTGGCCAGTACATCGGCCACGCTATAGCGGCCCAGGGTGCGCAGCTTGTCGGCCAGCAACAGCATCAGCAAGGGCCAGCCGGCCAGCGTGCCGACGGCATACACCAGCGAATCGTAACCCTGGCCCAGATACATGCCGATGGCGCCGAGAAAGGCGGCGGCTGACAGGTAGTCGCCTGCCAGAGCCAAGCCGTTTTGCCAGGCGGGCAGCTGCCCGCCAGCGGTATAGAAATCTGCGGCCGAGTGGGTGCGTCGCGCTGCCCGCCAGGTCAGCAACAGGCTGGTGGTGACAAACAACAGGAAAAAAACGCTGGCAGCCGACATGCTCATGGCTTTCTGTCTGCTGCACGGATGTGCAGCCAAGTGACGGCGAAAAACAGGGCAAACAGCAGCAGGGCCAGCAGTATCGACCGTGGCCAGCCTGCCAGCGTGCCGGCCATCCAGGCTGGTGCACCGGTAATCAGCGCAAAATAGCCAAGGCAGGCTGCCAGTACCAGCACGGCAAGGCCGCCGGCACGGGTGAGGGAAGTGAAGGGCTTCATTGCAGTACAGATCATGAGGGGAGGCAGGGGGAGCGGGCCGGTTTTGGCCCAGACGCCCCGGTTGTGCAGCTATTTCTGCCAGTAGGTTTTGACATTGACGAATTCATACAGGCCGAACTCGGACAGTTCGCGGCCATAGCCCGACGCCTTTACCCCGCCAAATGGCAGGCGCAGGTCAGAACTGGTATGCCGGTTAATGAATACGCTGCCCACTTCCAGCTGGCGCGCAAGTTCCCAGCCATGGGCCGTGTCGGCAGTATAAATGGATGCCCCAAGACCAAATGGCGTGTCATTTGCCAGCCGGATGGCATCGGCTTCATCACGGGCGCGCAGAATACTGGCCACCGGGCCGAATACTTCCTCGTGGTAGACGCGGCAGCGCTCGCTGACATGATCCAGCACCGTGGCCGGATAGAAAAACCCTGCTGCGGGCGGCAACTGGCCACCCAATAGCAGCTGTGCGCCTTGATGACAGGCATCCAGCACCTGGGCATGCAGCGCTTCGCGCAGATCGGCCCGCGTCAGCGGTGACAGGGTGGTGGCCGGGTTGCGCGGGTCCCCCGGTTGCAGTTTGCTGGCTGCTGCGACAAAGGCGGCGACAAAGGCGTCGGCAATTTCCGGTACCACGATCATGCGCTTGGCGGCATTACAGCTTTGGCCCGCATCGCGGAAGCGCGAGTTGACTGCGTCCTGTGCTGCGGCCTCGACATCGGCATCGGCCAGTACGATGAAAGGATTGCTGCCACCTAGCTCCAGTACAGTCTTTTTCAGATGCTTGCCGGCCAGACTGGCGATGATGCGTCCGGTATGGGTGGAGCCGGTAAAGGCCACGGCGTCGCTACGGCGGATGGCTTCCTCCACCAGATCGTGATCAATCCAGGCAATGTCCAGACAATCCAGCCCGGCGGCATGAACCAGCTCCAGCAGGCGCTGAGTACATTGCGGCACCGATGGTGCGGGTTTGACCAGACAGGTATTGCCTGCCATCAGCGCGGGTACGGCAAAGCGTAGCAATTGCCAGATCGGATAATTCCACGGCATGACGGCCAGTACGCAACCCAGCGCTTCGAAAGCCACCCCACTCTGGCTGGCCTGGGTAGGAATGGATTGTGGTGCCAGCAGAGTTGGTGCCAGTTCGGCATAGTAGCGAATCAACTGGGCCGACTTGTCGATCTCGGCCAGGCATTCCGCCGTGCGCTTGCCTACTTCCAGTGTAACCAGCGCGGCCAGCTCTTCGCGCTTGGCCTCCAGTTGCATGGCCAGTTGCAGCATGCGCTCCGCTCTTTGCGATACGGATAGTGCGGCCCAGCGGGTTTGTGCATTTTTAAGCTGCGAGAGGGCGAGATCCAGACGGTCCCGGCTCCAGCCCGGACGGGTAAACACCACCTCGGCGGTGGCAGGGTTGCAACTGGTAAAGGCATTCATGGCCGGCAGGCAAAGGAATCAGCAAGAGCAGCGACTGTAACAAATCGCCCCGGCTTGTAACAGGGTCTTGTCAGGTGATTGCCGGTTTTGTGCCTGGCTGACGACTGATAGCTGAGGGCAAGACGATAAAAAAAGACCCCGTATTAACGGGGCCGAATATTTCAGGTGAGTGCATGGGTCAATCAAGAAGAGACTTGCAGATTGAAGCACCGCATGCGCTTGCACTGATTTTGCACAGTGGCAGCGCAATTGGTGAGGCGATTCTAGCTGCAAGCTGGCTGCGAGGTTACTGGCTGTAAGGCGTGTTTTGCCATCTTGCCAGCGGCTCATGTCACACCAGCCACCGTGGTTAACCCCAGTTGCAGGCCAATCACGATGGCATGGGTGCGATTGTTGGCATTGAGCTTGCGGATGATGTTGGCCACGTGGAATTTCACCGTCCGTTCGCTGATGCCAAGAATGGTGGCGATTTCCCAGTTGGTCTTGCCATGACTCATCCAGTGGAAAATATCGAATTCGCGTTGCGATAGCGGCATGGTGGCCGGTGCCGCCGGTGCCAGATTGGCCACGCGACCTGCTGCCTGCCGCAGATGCAGCAATAGGCTGTTGAGCATTTCGGTCAACTGGCTATCCTTGCCGATCTCGCTGCCGGAAACGGATAGTACGCAGACCAGGTTCTGGCGTTCGGACAAGGCGCTGAAACTGACGCCGGTTCCCATGCCGATGGAGTTGAGTTCCTGGATGAACTGTTTTTCCTGCAGTCCTTTGGCACGGGAGAACTTGTCGGCCCAGTGGATGGGGCCCTGTCCCATTACCGAGCGCAATATCGGATCGCAGCTGATGTAGTTGTGGCTCATGTAGTGTTCGACCCAGTCTTCCGGGAAGCTGACGTTCACCACTTTTTCCACCCGCTGCAATTGCTGGTGCTGGTTGATGCGCCCAAGGGTGATGACCATGTGCTTGGTGGGCAGTTGGGATTGCAGATGATCCAGATAGAGTTTGAATTCGTTCTCGGTTTCTATCTGGCCTGCGTTGTGTATCCATTCCAGCAGGGTTTTCTGACTGGCAGGAGTCAGGTTGCCAGGTAATGGCTGGGCAAAGGGTAGCTTGCTATGCATGATGACAGGACCTTGATTGTCGGGTGGCCAGGGCGGTGATCTGCTTGCAATGTTCCAGCGTGGTTCATGAAGCAGCGGCAAGGTGACCGTGCCCGACTCCATCGCAGTGCTGGTTGGTCTGGAGTTTATTAAGCACTTGGCAAGCGAAACCAGTAGCCAACACACCAAGTAGAGCGATCGGCATGCTGAATAAGTAATTTCTTCGTGGTCCATAAGATTTGTCAGAAATTTCTCTCAATTTGCGTTGGATTTTCCTGCCTCCAGAGCGGATTCCTACGTATTTGTCTTTCTGTTTTCCTTGAGATCGCTGAGTGACGGGTGATGGCGGTCAGGATCGTTACGCTGCTTGCTGATGTCTTGTCATGGGGTGCAAGGCGATCTGTCTTGATAAAGGACATGGTCATGCCAGGTGCTGTCGAGGCAAGATGGTGGGTGGTGTAGGACATTACTGTGATGCTGGTATGGCGGATGGCTTGTGCATTGCGCGGATGGTTTGAGGTGAAACTTTCTTTTATGCCCTGTTTGCACAATATTGATCATTGAGTCACCGGTGCTGACAACCTGACCCCTGGTTTGCCTTGCGCAAGCAATACGTCTGATGTTGTTTGCCGTCTGTCCGTAAGGCCAGCTCCTTGGCCTATGTGGCGCTTCCGGCATGGAATGCTACCTGTTGAAACTGGTATAACATGACATTGGCAATGCTCTGTCAGCTTTTGAAAATGAATGGTTTTTTTGTCTTGTACAGATAGCCGCGACACCGGTTTGTGAAATTTGAAACAGATTGCTGGTATTTAAGGCCAGAAACATAAGTCAAACTTCATTATTCGCTGGAACTGGTGTACGCTTTTTAAAGAAGATCTACTTAATAATGAAGCTGGCAAATCGTGTGGCTGGGGCGGGGATGTCCTACATCAAGTCAGCTGCATGGGTTTAATGCCGCTCAGGGAACGTTTCAGCTATGGATACTTTAAAAGCCTTGATGGTCTTCATGACCACCGCCGAGAATGGCAGTTTCTCGGATGCTGCAAGAAAACTGGGGGTGTCCCCGGCGGCCATCAGTCAAAGCATTGCCAGACTGGAGCAGGAGCTGGAAGTGCGCCTGTTCAACCGTACTACCCGGCAGTTGACGCTGACTGAAGATGGGCGCCGTTTCTATGCCCAGTGCCGTGGGCCGGTGAACAACCTGGACTCGGCCATCAACCAGCTCAAGGCCAGCCGTGATGAACCGGCCGGGCATTTGCGCGTGAGCATGCCTAATTCCTTCGGGCGGCGTTTCATTCTCCCCATCATGGGTGAGTTCTGCGAACGCTATCCCAAGGTACGGGTGTTCTTTGGCCTGGATGACCATTTCAGCGACCTGATCGAAGACGGCTACGATGTCGGCGTGCGTATCGGCATGATGCCGGACAGCCGTATGGTGGCGCGCAACCTGGCGCAGATTCCGCAGTATGTGGTGGCTTCGCCCGAGTACTGGGACAAGAATGGCCGCCCGGAAAGCACGGAGGAGCTGAGCAATCATGATTGCATCAACTTCCAGTTTCCGACTTCCGGTCGTTTGTACAAATGGGAATTCGACCGTCGTGGCGAGCGTATCCCGCTGGAAGTGACCGGTACTTATACCCTGAACGAGATGGAGGCGGTGTGCGAGTTGGCGCGTCTGGGCATGGGGGTGGCGCAGTTGCCGGGGCACGAGGTGGTGCACCTGATTCGCAGTGGTGAACTGGAGCCGGTGCTGACCGATGTCGTGTCGCTGGAGCGTTCCATTTACATCTGTTTCCCGCATCGCGACCACATCGCGCCGCGTACCCGTGTGTTTGTGGATTTTGTGGTGGAAAAACTGGCGGATCACCCGGACATCATGGCGGATCTGCCGGGTCTGGATCTGTCGGCCAAGCGCAAGGCTGCTGCCCAGCTCATGAGCTGAGACTCCGCCGCTACTGCATGACAAAGCCCGGCGAGATGCCGGGCTTTTTGTTTGCCGGTGCCGGGCGGTTTATACCGCCATGAAGCGCTGCAGCGGCGTGGTACTCCAGTCCACGCTGTCCAGCAGGTTCTTCACGATCAGCCCCAGTTCGGTATCGCCTTCGATGATCAGCTTGCGATTGAAGAACAAGGTATCCGGGTCTTCTTCGCGCAGCATCATGCGGGCAAAGTCAGCCAGATTGGCGCTTAGACGCAGATCGGGCTCCTCGGTTGTGCCGCCTACGCTGAAGCGCTCGGTGTCTGCGACAAAGTGCAGACGCATGTCGGCATCCAGAATGTGCACTTCGAAGTTGTTTCCAGCCAGCAGGCTCATGTCCACCGGCAGGATATCGCGCTTTTTCAGCTGGTTCAGGGTGGTAACCAGTGCCCAGCAAGGTGGTGTGCTGGGCAGCTTGCCCAGGACGCTGGCAAGGCTGGGCGGCAGGGTAAGGTCAGGAATGCGCATGGTGGGTTTCTCCTATGGCAGCAATGCCGGCGGTACCGCGCCAGTAGCCGTCAACCAGCCGGCTGTCGGAATACGGGCTCAGGTCCGCCACGGGTTCTTGCTGGGCGGTGATGGCATCGATGGCCTGCTGGTAGCCGCTGACTACATTGGCGGTGTGCTGCCATTGCGGGCTGATGCGCATGGCTGTCACGCCCATGGTGCTGATGTCGGCCAGGTGTGGCAGCAAGGATTGGCAGCCATCGGACATGGTTTGGATGCCGTTGATGGTGAGGAAAGCCTGCTGCTCGCGGGTATTCAGGCGCAGCCCGTCCGGGTGTTCCATACAGCGGAACTGGCAGTCGTCCTTGGACAGATTGTAGTGGCGGGCGGTAAAACAGCGGGCAGACAGGGCCAGTGGCAGCCGGCCCCAGGCAAACAGCTCGGTTTCGATCTGCACACCATTGAGGGCGGCCTGTCCTAGTACCGACGCCAGGGTGTCGCGGTCCATTTCCACCGGTGGAATCCAGCGCCGCGCGCCCAGCGACTGTATCAGCGCCAGGGTGTCGGCGTTGTAGATGTTGAGGTGATGGCCGGCGACAAAGGACTGGCCTTGTTGTTGCGCCAGCCGGGCAGCGCCCAGATCGTTGGCTTCCAGCTGGAGTTCGCCGTTTTCCACCAGCTTGCGCAGGCGGCGCAAGTCAGATTCGCTTTCAATCAGCGCCTGGCTGGACAGCACTACCTGGCGTCCGCTTTGGGCTAGCTCCCGTCCCAGGCTGATCCAGTCCTGGCCGCGCAATTGCTGGCGGCGCGAGCAAACCGCCTCGCCCAGATAAATGGTTTCCAGTGGCCAGTCGGCCGCTTCGCTGTAAAAGCGCAGGATATCGTCGCGGGACCAGTAAAACAGGACCGGGCCCAGTGTCAGTTGCAATGTTTTCATATCAGGCCTGCTTGTGGGGCCGGCAAGGCAGGCCTGCCGGCGCACGGTATGTCATTTCCAGGGCCGGTTGTAGGCACCCAGCGTCTGCTGCTGGCCTTCCGCCAGTTTGGACAGGGCTTGGGTCCAGGCCGGTTTGACGGCAAAGCGCTGGTGTTCCCGCCCGGCAGCATCCAGCGCCTCGCGCAAGGTGCGGGTAACCTGTGCCACGTAGGCCGGGCTGCGCTGGCGGCCTTCCACCTTGATGGCGGCCACGCCGATGTCGATGATCTGCGGCAGCATGCTCATCACATTAAGGCTGGTGGGTTCTTCCAGTGCGTAATAGGTGTCGCCTTCCACTTCAAAGCGCCCCTTGCACAAGGTGGGATAGCCCGCCGGTTCGCCCTGCTGGTATTCGTCAATCAGAATGCCGTTCAGCCTTGCCCCCAGTGCTTGCTGGCCATGTTCCCAGCGCACGAATTTGGCCGGGGAGCACACGCCATGACTGTTGGGCGATTCGCCGGTGGCATAGCTGGACAGCAGGCAGCGGCCTTCCACCATCACGCACAGGCTGCCAAAACCGAATACCTCGATTTCCACATTGGTGTGATCGATTACCTGCTTGACCTGATCCAGCGTCAGCACGCGCGGCAGCACGGCGCGGCGGATGTCGAACATTTCTTGTGCCAGATTAATGGCTTCGTAATTGGTGGCCGAGCTTTGCACCGACATGTGCAGGCGCAGGTCTGGATAGCGGTCACGCGCATACTTCATCAGGCCGATATCGGCCAGGATGATGGCGTCTACCCCCAGTGCCGCACCTTCGTCGATGGCGCGGTGCCAGCGGCTGATGTCACCGCCCTGGGCGTAGGTGTTGATGGCCAGCAGTACTTTGCGGCCATGCTGGTGCGCGTAATTGATGCCGTCGCGCGCAGTGCGGTCATCAAAGTTCAGCCCGGCAAAGTTGCGGGCATTGGTGTCGTTTTTCAGGCCGAGGTAGACGGTGTCGGCACCGTTGTCCACGGCTGCCTTGAGGGCAGGCAGGCTGCCGGCCGGACAAACCAGCTCCGGCAGGGGGCGTGTGGCAGGCATGATGGCATGTTGTCAGCAATTGAAACCGCCAGACATTAGCAGAGCAGGGCAACGCTGGACTTGTTCTGGGTCAAGCCGCTGGATGGGGGGTGAAAGTAAGGAGTGACGGGGACGGCGCAGGCCGTCCCTTATCCGGGAGTCCGGGTCAGAACGGCAGCACCAGCTTGCTCTTGGCCACCAGTACGATATACGCCACCACCAGCAGCGCAGAGAGCAGGGCGATGCTGCGTATCTGCTTGGTGCGGCCGCGTTTCAGCGCGACGGTGCCCAGCGCCACATAGGCCAGCAGGCCGGCTATCTTGGCCAGCAGCCACGGTGTTTGCAGCAGCGGCCAGCCGCCTGCCACTACCAGGGTGATGCCCAGTGCCAGCAGTGCGGTATCAATCACATGCGGCAGGATGCGCAGCACTTTGCTGGCCAGGATTTGCTGTTTGTCGGCCAGCATCAGCCCGCCACGCAGGGCGAACAGGGTAATGGTGAGATAGGCCATGCCCATGTGGGCGTGTTTGAGAATCTGATAGGTGCTCATGCATTTTCCTGGCGGTTATGCCTTCAGCATCGGATGATGACGGCCAAAGGCTGATGGTACACTGAAGCCTTCGTTTCATCAGCGTTCCTGCCATGCTTTTTCTCTATCAGTCCAATCGTCTGGAGCAATTGGGTCAGCTGTATGCCGCCATGCTGCAGGCACAGCCGCTGAGCGACCCGTTTGCTGCCGAAACGGTGATCGTGCAAAGCCGGGGCATGGGGCGCTGGATGACGCTGGACCTGGCGCAACAGTGCGGCATCGCGGCCAATATCGATTTTGTGCTGCCCGCTGCTTTTGCCTGGCGGCTGATGCAGCGGGTGATGCCGGAGCTGCCGCGCAAATCTTCCTTCAGCCCAGAAGTGCTGAGCTGGCGGCTGCTGGCACTGCTGCCCACGCTGCAAGGCGAGGTATTTGCTCCCTTGCAGCGCTATGCCGCTGGTGGCGAGGCCGCCGCCTTCGAGCTGGCGGGCAAGGTGGCGGACATTTTCGACCAATACCTGGTATTCCGCCCGGACTGGATTCGCGCCTGGGAGGCGGGGGAGCGGCTGGATCTGGGCGATGACGAAGCCTGGCAGGCGGCGCTGTGGCAGCAACTGGCGGCACAAGACCCCAGCCGCCACCGCGTACGCATGCTGGACGAATTTTTTGCCGAATTGCGCCCGCAGCATCTGCCGGAACGCATTACCTTGTTCGGCATTGCCAGCCTGGCACCGATGTATCTGGCGCTGATCAAGCGGCTGGCCGAACTGACCGACGTCTGCCTGTTCACCCTCAACCCCTGTGAAGCCTACTGGGGCGATATTGTCGATAACCGGCGCAAGCTCAAGCTGCGTGAGAAGGGCGATCTGTTTGCCACCGAAGGCCACCCGCTGCTGGCCTCGCTAGGCAAGCAGGGGCGCGACTTTTTTGAGCTGATTGCCGCCGATGCCGAACTGGATGCCCGTCCGCTGTTTGCCGCGCCAACCGGGGACACGCTGCTGGCCCGCCTGCAGCGCGACATCCTGCAATTGCAGATGCCGAGCGAGGATGGCCAGTGGCTGGTGGTGGATGACGGCTCGGTGGAGCTGCATACCACCCATGGCCCCATGCGCGAGCTGGAAGTGCTGAAAGACCGGCTGCTGGCCATGCTGGCCGACGACCCCACGCTTAGCAGCGCCGACATTGCTGTGCTGACACCGGACATCAACAGCTATGCACCGTATATCGACGCGGTGTTTGGCAAGCGCGACGATGCACCCAGCCTGCCCTATGCCATTGCCGACCGGCAGGTAGAGCGCGAAGAGCCGCTGCTGGCGGCCATCGGCACGCTGTTGCAGTTGCTGGATTCACGCTTTGCCGCCGATCAGGTACTGGCCTTGCTGGATAGCCCGGCCCTGCTGCAACGCTTTGGCCTGCAGGCTGAAGACCTGCCCTTCATTCAGGACTGGGTAAGGCAAAGCGGCATCCGCTGGGGGCGTGATGCCGCCCACAAGGCGGCGCTGGGTCTGCCAGCCGACCCTTTGTTTACCTGGCGCTGGGGGCTGGACCGCCTGTTGCTGGGCAGCATCCTGCCAGCGGCCATGGCGGGGGACGACAGCGGCCTGTTTACCGGCTTGCTGCCGCAGGGCGGAGCAGGTGGGCAGTTGGCCGAGATCTTGGCCCGTTTTGCCAGCTGTTATGCGGTGCTGGACGAACTGGCCAATAACTGGGCCAGCCCGACGGATGCCAGCGGCTGGGCCGAGCGCCTGCTGCGGGCGGTGGATCGCCTGTTTGCCGTGGATGATGAGGGCGAACTGGCGCTGGAGGTGGTGCGCGATGCCCTGCAAGAGCTGGTGGAAGATGCCGCCATGGCGGACTTTGCCCAGCCCTTCAGCCTGCAGGTGCTGCGCGACTGGCTGCAGCGCAAGCTCACCATGGCCTCGCCGCTGGGCTTTTTGTCTGGCGGCATTACCTTCTGTGCCATGGTGCCGATGCGTTCCATTCCCTTCCGGGTGTTGTGCCTGATTGGCATGAACGATGGGGCGTATCCACGCGACGAGCGCCCGGTCAGTTTCGACCTGGTGGCGCGGCATCCGCGCCGTGGCGACCGTTCGCGCCGCTTTGACGACCGCTACCTGTTTCTGGAAGCCATCCTGTCGGCCCGCCAGCGGCTGTATCTGTCTTATGTCGGCCTGTCCGCCCGCAATAACGAGCCACTGCCGCCCTCGGCACTGGTGGCCGAACTGCTGGATTGCTTTAAGGCTATGTGTGGCGATGAGGCAGCGGAGCAATTACTGGTGCGTCACCCCTTGCAGCCCTTTTCACCCCGCAGCTACGACGGCAGAGATCCACGCCTCGCCAGCTTCGACCCCAGCTTTGCCGCCGCCCTGGCGGCACCGCCTGCTCAAGCGCAGCCGTTTGCCAGTGCCTTGCCGCTGCTGCAGACCAGTAGCGTGGTGCATGTAAATGACTTTATCCGTTTCTGGAAAAACCCACCGCGCGCCTGGCTGGCCGAGCGCCTGGCCATCCGCTTGCATGGCGAGGCAGAAGAGCTGCCGGTGCGCGAACCCTTCAGTGTGGATCGCGATGCCAGCCGCACGCTGCGCACCCAGCTGGTGGAACGCATGCTGGCAGGCAAGCCGGTAGCGCCGGTGCGCCAGCGTCTGGTGGGCGCGGGCTTGTTGCCGCCCGCTCAACTGGGCCAGGCCTGGCTGAACAGCGAAACCGCCAGCTCCGCCAGACTGGCGCACCGCCTGCCTGCCGTGCTGACCGAAGCCACATTGCCCCCCTTGCCCATCAGCCTCACCCTGCATGGCACCACGCTGGCCGGGGAGCTGGGCGGGCTGCGCCCTGAAGGGCAAATCAGGCTGGTGATTGGCAAGATGAATGCCGCCGAACGGCTGGAATGGTGGCTGACCCACCTGCTGCTGTGCGCCACCCGCCCGGCGGGCATTGCCTGCCAGTCTGTGCTGTATGACGATAGCGGCCACTATCGGCTGGATGATGAGCCGGATGCCGCCGCTCTGCTGGAAGCCTGGGTGGTGCGTTGGCAGCAAGGCCAGCAACAGCCGCTACCATTTTTTGGCCGTACCAGCTGGGCCTATGCCGAGCAGCTGTACAAGCAAGACGATGCCCCGCAACTGGCGCTGGAAAAGGCACTGGACAAGTGGGACCCCAGCTTTGTTGCTGACTTTGCCACCCCGCAGTGTGAAGAACCGGTCAATCGGCTGGTGTTCCGTCATCTGGACCCACTGGCCGATCCCTTGTTCGCCCAGTTGGCACAAACCCTGTTGCTGCCGCTGGTGGCCAGGCTGGAGGGGCAGGCATGAGTCTGCAAGCACTGGACGCACTCAACTGCCCGCTGGCTGGCGTCAATCTGATCGAAGCCTCGGCCGGAACCGGCAAAACCTGGACCATCGCCGCGCTTTACCTGCGTTTGCTATTAGAAGACGTGGACGGCGAAGCGCCGCCGGGCATCGACAGCCTGCTGGTGGTGACCTACACCAAGGCCGCCACCGCCGAGCTGCGCGAACGCCTGCGCCAGCAACTGAGTGATTTTCTCGCCGTGTTGCAGGGCGAGCCGACAAACAACCCCTTCTTGCAGGCGCTGGCTGACCGTTTTAGGCCGGGTAGCGGGCGAGATCTGGCGATACAGCGGCTGCTGGCGGCCATCAGCGGTTTTGACGCCGCCGCCATCTACACCATCCATGGTTTCTGTCAGCGCGTGTTGACCGACGCCGCTTTTGAAAGCGGACAAACCTTTGCCGCAGAGCTGGTCAGTGACGACGACCGTCTGCTGGTGGAAGTGGTGGATGATTTTTGGCGGCAGCGTGTGGTGACCAGCCCCTTGCTGTCGCAGGTACTGGCCGAAGCCGGTGAAACGCCGGATGGCTGGCTGGCGGAGATCCGCCCCTGGCTGGCCAAGCCCTACCTGCAGGTGGTGCAGCCCTGTGCGCACGATCTGCAGCAGGCACTGCAGCTGGTGCAACAGCATTGGCACACACTGGCCGCCGACCCGGCCACCATGCAGGCCGGGTTTGATCTGTTGCTGGCTACCGAGGGCTTCAAGGCCACCAGTCACAGCCCGGCCCAGCTGGAACGCAGCCTGGCCGAACTGCAGCAGTGGCTGGCAGAGCCGGACAGCCTGCCGGTTCTTGGCAAGGACGCCCTCAAGCAGTTGACCCGGCTGACCCCGGCGGCGCTGGCCAAGGGCATGAAGAAAGGCTTTGTCGCGCCCGAACATGCGCTGTTCCAGCGTATCGGCGACTGGCTGGACGCCTGGGATGCCTATCTGGCCCAACTGCAGCTGTCGCTGGCCGGGCTCAAGCTGGAGCTGATTAGCTGGGTGAATGCCGAACTGGCCCGCCGCCGCAGCCAGGAGCGGGTGCGCAGCTTTGACGACCTGCTCACCGAGCTTGGCCATGCCCTGGCCGATGCGCAGGGGGGGCCGCAACTGGCGGCTGCCGTGGCGCGCAGCTTTCGCGTGGCGCTGATCGACGAATTCCAGGATACCGACCCCATCCAGTACGATATCTTCCGCCACTGCTTTGCCCTGCAGCAGCGCCCGCTGTTTCTGGTGGGTGACCCCAAGCAGGCCATCTACAGCTTTCGCGGTGCCGATATCTTTGCGTATCTGGATGCGCGTGGCGATGCCCCGGCGGCGCAGCAATATTCACTGGACACCAATCGCCGTTCCGATGCGCCGCTGGTGGCCGCCGTCAACCAGCTGTTCAGCCGTAGCCGGCCATTTCTGCTGGATGATATTGGCTACCAGCCGGTCCATGCGGCCCCCAGCTCCGGCGCCGTGCTGGAGGTGGACGACGACGACGCAGCCTTCACCCTGCTGTGGCAGCCAGTGGAAGGCGACAAGCCGCTCAACAAGGACAGTGCGGCCCGTGCCAGCGAGCAGGGCTGTGCCCATGAAATCGCCCGCCTGTTGACGCTGGCCGGGCAAGACCGGGCCGCCATCATCAAGAATAGCCAGCGTCGTCCGCTGCGTGGCGGCGATATTGCCGTGCTGGTATCCACCCACCGTCAGGGCGACCAAATGCGCCAGGCCCTGGCCGAGCGTGGCGTTGCCAGTGTCGCACTCACGCAGGAAAGCGTGTTTGCCAGTCGCGAAGCTGCCGACATGCTGGCGCTGTTGCGGGCCTGGGCCGAACCAGCCAGCGAAAGCCGGCTGCGGATTGCACTGGTGACCGAGCTGTACGGCCTGGATGCTGCCCGCCTGCTGGCCGATGTGGAAGACGAAGCGCGCTGGGAGGCCCGTTTGCTGGCTAATGCCGCCGACCACCAGTACTGGCTGGAACACGGCTTTATGCGTGCCTGGCGGCAGTTTATGGCGCGCGAGCAACTGGCCCTGCGCCTGCTGCCCTTGCCGGATGGCGAGCGGCGGCTGACTAATTTGTCGCATCTGGCCGAGCTGCTGCAAAGCGAAAGCGACAGCCGCCACGGCATGGCCCCCTTGCTGGCCTGGCTGGAAGCCCGGGTGGCCCGTCCGGCGGGAGGCGAGGACGCCATGCTGCGGCTGGAGAGCGATGCCGCGCTGGTGAAAATCGTCACCATCCATACCTCCAAAGGCCTGCAATACCCGGTGGTGTTCTGCCCCTATTTGTGGGATGGCGCACTGGAGCGCCGCAATACCAGTTTCTGGCGCTACCGCGCCAATGAGCAGGCCATGCTGGCCCCGGATGTGCTGGCCGATGCCACAGTGCGCCAGCAAGCCGCCAGTGAAATGCTGGCGGAGAAACTACGCCTGCTGTATGTGGCGCTGACGCGTGCCCAGCATCGGCAATACCTGGCCTGGGGCTGGGTGAAGGACATGCAGACCGCCGCGCTGTCCTGGCTGCTGCATGCGCAGCAATGTCCTGATCTACCTGCCTTGCGTGAGCTGGATTTCAATGCCGCCCAACTGGCCAGCCAGCTGCAACAATGGCAGCAAGCGCTGCCACAGGCGCTAACGGTGCGGGTGCTGGAGCAAGACGTGAATCCATTGCCTCTGGCGCAGGAGGCAGAGCAGGACTATAGTGCGCGCCTGTTCTTGCGGACGGTTTACAGCCCGTGGCGAGTAGCCAGCTTTACCTCCCTCACCCATGGGAAGGCCAGCAAGGCCACCGAGCGGCCAGACCACGACAGCAGCCAGATGGCCTTGGCCCAGGAACCGGATGAGGCCGTAGCGGCCGACAGCCCGTTTGCCTTTCCGCGTGGTGCGCGGGCCGGTACTTGCCTGCATGCCATGTTCGAGAACATTGACTTCGGCATGACTGATGCCGATTTGCATGCACCCGTGGCCGAACAATTGCGCCGACACGGCTTTGCCGAAGAATGGCAAGCCGCCGCCATGCAACTGCTGCGCCAGACGCTGGATGCCGAGCTTGATCCCGGCGTGCGCCTGTCCGCCGTCAGGCCGGGACAACGGCTGGTGGAAATGGAATTCACCCTGCCGGTGCAGCAACTGGATGTGGCCCGTCTGCGCGCGGTGCTGACCGATCCTGCCCACGGCCTGGCCGAGCCCTTGCGCCAGGCGGCTGCCGGGCTGGATTTCCATACGGTGCATGGCTATCTCAAAGGTTTTATCGACCTGGTATTCGAAGCGGGTGGCCAGTTTTATCTGGCGGATTACAAGTCCAATCACCTGGGTAACCAGGCCGAGGACTACGCCCCTGCGCTGCTGCTGCAGTCAGTGGCGCGTGAGCATTACTATTTGCAATACCTGATTTACTGCGTGGCCCTGCAACGGTATTTCACCGCCCGTGGTCAGGATTTTGCCAGTCGCTTTGCCGGTGTGCGCTATCTGTATCTGCGCGGCATGGGACAGCCCGGCATGGGGGTGTGGCACGACCGCCCCTCGGCCAGTTTGTTGGCAGCGCTGGATGCTTTGCTGTGCTGAGAATGCTGGGCATTGCCTTGCCATTGGCATAGAGTAGACTGCTAAAGATCAGACCTGCCCTGTGCGGCAGGATCGCATAATGGCTGCGGGTCAGCCCAGGAGGCAGGAATGTTTGAATCGGCAGAAATCGGCCATGCCATCGATAAGGATCGCTACCGCGAACAAGTACCGGTATTGCGCGAAGCGCTGCTGGATGTGCAGTACGACCTGAAGGAAAAGGCCGATTTTCCGGTGTTGATCCTGATCCACGGTTTTGACGGCGCAGGCCGTGGCGAAACCATGAACCTGATCAACGAATGGCTGGACCCACGCCTGATCGACACCGTGGCGTTTTCCAGTGCCAACGACGAAGAACGCGCCCGGCCCTGGATGTGGCGCTACTGGCAGAAACTGCCGGCCAAGGGGCGTATCGGCATATTCTTTGGCTCCTACTATTCCGATGCCTTGTTCGACCGGGTGTACGAGCAGATCGACCATGATGCCTTCGATCGTGAAATCTTCGACATCATGCGGCTGGAACGCATGATCAGTCAGGATGGTGCGCTGATTCTCAAGTTCTGGTTCCACCTGACCAAGGACAAGCAGCGCAAGCGTCTGAAAGAGCTGGAGAAAGACCCGGCCACCCGTTGGCGCGTGACAGCGGATGACAAGGCCAATATGGAGCGCTACGACACCATCCGCAAATACGGCGAGCACATGATTCGCCTGACCAACACCGCCTACGCGCCGTGGATTGTGGTGGATGGCGAGGACGCCAATTTCCGTAGCCTGACCGTGGGCCAGACCATTCTGCAGGCCATTCGCAACCGCATGAGCCAGAACGGCCATGTGGTGGAAGCATCCGAAGCGCCGCCGCTGCTGGCACCGATCGACGACAAGGTGATTCTGGACACGCTGCAGCTGAACCAGAACATGGACAAGGCCGACTACAAGAAGCGGCTGGCGGAACTGCAAGGCAGGCTCAACAGCCTGACCCGCGACGAGCGCTTCCGCAATCACTCGCTGGTGCTGGCCTTTGAGGGCAATGATGCCGCAGGCAAGGGCGGCACCATCCGCCGCATTACCCAGGCCTTGGACGCCCGTAGCTACCGGGTGATTCCGGTGGCCGCGCCTACCGAGGAAGAACGCGCCAAGCCCTGGCTGTGGCGCTTTTGGCGCCGGGTGCCGGGCAAGGGCGGCATCACCATTTTTGACCGTACCTGGTATGGCCGCGTGCTGGTAGAACGGGTGGAAGGTTTTGCCCGCGAACCAGACTGGATGCGTGCCTATTATGAAATCAATGACTTCGAGCACCAGCTCAGTGAAAACGGGGCCATCGTGCTCAAGTTTTGGTTGGCCATCAGCAATGAAGAACAGATGGCCCGCTTCAAACTGCGCGAAGAAACCGGTTTCAAGCGCTTCAAGATTACCGAGGAAGATTGGCGCAACCGTGAAAAATGGGATGCCTACAAACTGGCGGTCAGCGATATGGTGGATCGCACCAGCACCAGCAAGGTGCCGTGGACACTGGTGGAAGCCAACAATAAATATTACGCCCGCATCAAGGTGCTCAGCACCATCTGCGCGGCGCTGGAGGCCAGGCTTGGTGCGTAGTTTCCTGTTGCTGCTGTGCTGCCTGCTGCTGTCTCCGGTGCAGGCGGCCGAGGTGAATCTGCGGGCAGGCGTGGTGGTGGACAATGCTGGTCCCTACAATTTCATGCCGGACAGCCCGATGGCAGGTATCTACCGCGAGGCGCTGGAGCAGATCGGCAAGCTCAGCGGTGTGCGTTTCGAGATCGAATACTACCCGGCGATGCGCATTCAGCAGCTGTTTGAAATCGCTAGGCTGGATGTGGAAGTAGGGGTCAATCCCGCCTGGCGCAGCCTGTCGCCGGTGGGCGGTTTTTATACCCAGTCCATCGGCACGCTGGACTACCAGCTATGCACCCGCACCGGCAGTAGCCGAGCCGCGCGCACACTGGAGGATATGCACGGCCTAACGATCGGCCTGTTGCAAGGGCAGCCCTTGGTGGCATTCGAGCCCGACCTGCAGCGTAATGGCGTGCGCTACGAGCTGTCACAAGGTGAAAACGAAGCACTGGGCAAGTTGCGGTTGGGCCGCTTGCAAGCCGTGGTGCTGGAGCGGCGTCAGGTTGAACGGCTGGGCATGCTGCCGGAAGAATTGCGCTGCGAACCGGGTGGCATGATCAGCGTGCAAGCGGTGATGCTGCGGGTTCACCCGCAATATCGCCACTGGGTACCGGCCCTTAACCGGGCCATCAGCCAGTTACAAGCCAATGGCAAGCTCAAGGCCATTTTCCAAAAGCAGCGCGGATGAATCAGCCCGTCAGCGAAGCAGTGCTCCCATCCCAGCTGGCACAGCTGTTTTTGCGGCTGGATCCGTCACTGGATGACAACACCCTGGCCTTGGTGAGCGAACTGGCCGCAGCCAACCAGTCCGGTCATGTTTGTCTGCCCATCGCCCACCGCCCAGAGCGGCGGAATCTGCAAGCCTCGCCCTTGTTGGGCGCGCCGGGCAGCTATGCCCCGCTCATCCTGGATGCAGCTGGCCGCCTATACTTTGCCCATCACTGGTTTGACGAACAAAACCTGGCCCGCCGCCTGATTCAGCTGGCTTCCGCCACCTTGCCACAGGATGCGGCTAAGGTTGGGCAGGTGCTCGATACCTTGTTTCCCGCCAGTCAAAACCTGCAGCCGGATCGACAAAAACAGGCCGCCGCACTGGCCGCCAGGCAAAGGCTGCTGGTGGTCTCTGGCGGGCCGGGAACGGGCAAGACCACCACCGTGGTGCGCTTGCTGGCCATGCTGGCCACGCTGGCCGAACGCCCACTGGTGATGGCCATGGCAGCGCCCACCGGTAAGGCTGCCGCACGCATGAGCGAGTCGGTGCGCAGCGCCCGTGACACGCTGCCAGTGGCCGACGCCGTGCGCAACCAGCTGCCGCAGCAGGCACAAACCCTGCATCGCTTGCTGGGCCTGCGGCCTGGTGCGGCGCAGGCGCGTTTCCATGCCGGTCAGCCCTTGCCGCTGGATGTGCTGGTGGTGGACGAGGCTTCGATGATTGATCTGGCCATGATGGCGCGTCTGCTCGAAGCGCTGCCATCACAGGCAAGGCTGATTTTGCTGGGCGATCGCGACCAACTGGCCTCGGTGGATGCCGGTGCGGTGCTGGGCGATTTGTGCAGCCAGCTTGCCTATCTGCCGGCAACGCGGGCCTGGATGGAACAGGCCGGTGCCGGTGCGCTGCCGCCTGATGAAGGGAAAATTGCTGCACTGGCCGATAGTGTGGTGTTGCTGACGCACAGCCACCGCTTCCGTGCGGATTCCGGCATCGGTGCCTTGGCCGGTCTGGTCAACCGTGGTGCCGCTTTGCCTGCTTTGCAGTTGCTGCAGGCAGGCCAATATGCCGATATATCGCAGCTGCAGGCGCTGGCAGAGAGCGCGTTGTGGCAACAACATCGGCCTTATCTGGATGCCATTGCGGCAGGCCGGCCTCTGGATGAAATACAGGCGGCATTTTCCCGCTTCATGCTACTGGCCGCCGAACGCAGCCAGGTTGCACAGGTGAACCTGTGCATGGAAAGCCTGCTGCAACAGCAGGGGCGCAAGCAGGCCGAGCGCGACTGGTATGCCGGCAGGCCGGTGATGATTACTGCCAATGACTACGGCGTCGGCCTGTTCAACGGCGATATCGGCTTTACCGTGGAGCGTCCCCAGGGCCTGCGGGTGGCTTTTCCTGCCGCCGATGGTAGTTGGCGCGAGTTTGCGCCCGGCCGTCTGCCACAGCACGAAACCGTGTTTGCCATGACTGTCCACAAAAGCCAGGGCTCGGAGTTTGATACGGTGTGGCTGCAATTGCCGGCCAGCCCCGGACCGGTACTTAACCGGGCGCTGATTTACACCGCCATTACCCGCGCGCGCAGCCGCTTTGCCGTCGCCGGCAGCGATGCGGTCTGGACCCATGCCGTACAACTGGCACCGGAGCGTCATTCCGGGCTGGCTGATTTGCTGGGTGCTGTGCGCAGGTGAATTTCTGCAACACTTCCAAATGGAATATTCGTTTTTGGCACGCAAGATGCTGAAAAAGTTGGGCAAAACCGGTTCTGCATCCTATGATGGCGCCTTCCCGCAATAGGCAGTCTGTTCGGAGTCATCATGCAAGTGGATGGAGTTCTGGGGTATCTGGCCAAGATCACCCGTTTCGATCGCAGTGCATTTACCCCGCTTCTGATCGGTACGCAGCACATGGGCTGTGTCAACCAGCCCTGGCTGGCGCGTTTGCTGGAAAACGAAGCAGATTTGTTCGGTTTGCAGCCAGAAGGACTGATCTGCAAGGTGGCCGGTGACTATGCCGCCATCAGCAGCCAGTTGAACCAGGCCGCCCGGCGCTGGCAGGCTGCCGGCTGGCTCAATGGCTGGCGTAATGAAAACTTCACTGCCTTTCTTCCAGACTCCACCCCCCTGTTTGAACTGGAGCGCGCCGCTTTTCGCCCGCTGGGGCTAACCAGCCGCGCCGTGCACCTGAATGGCCTGACCCGCACCGCTGCCGGTGAGGTGAAAATGTGGGTAGGCCGCCGCAGCCCGGACAAGGCGGTTGACCCCAATCGCATGGACAACCTGATGGGCGGCGGAATTGCCGCTGGCGAATCTATCGAACTGGCATTGGAGCGTGAAGGCTGGGAAGAGGCCGGTATACCGGCCGACAGGCTGGAGCTGCTGCCGCAAACCGGTTTGCTGCTGGCGGAAAGACCGGTACAACGTGGCCTGCATCGCGAATGGCTGCATGTCTACGACCTGTGGCTGTCCGGCAGCGAACAGCCGTGTAATCAGGATGGCGAAGTGGCCGAGCATGTTTGCCTGTCACTGGCGGAGGTTGAGGCGCTGCTGGTGGCCGAGCGCTTCATGATTGATGCTGCGCTGGTGGCAATCGACTGCCTGCTGCGGCTGGGTTACTGGGCGGAGCGTGAAAGCGAGATTGCCATGGCAATGGCAGCGGTCCGTTACCCGCTGAACCACGCCATCCATGCGCAGCGCTGACAGAATTCCTGTGGCACCGATAACCAGAAAGCCGGCATTGCCGGCTTTTCCTTTGTCTGCTTTCTGCGTCGCGGTATTTTCTGGCATCATGCAATAAAATGTACGCATAAGTAGTTAAAGTTGAATAAACAGCCATACTGTGTACTGATGACACCTGATTGAACCGGAAGCAGCGTTGATGCGCGCAGCCCTGGCATGCCAGGCATGACCAGGCTGGTAAGGCAGTACAGCGGATGTATCTTGTACAAACAGGAAATCCAGCTAGAAATGCACCGCGCAGTGGATATCCGAACCCGCAAAATGGCATCAGTGGAAGGTCAGCAATAAGGCCACCGCAGCATCCTGTGAAAATCATTTCCTGCCTCTGCTTTTTTCCTCTTTGAAGCTAGCCGCGCCTGATTTCGCCCTCGGTAGTACCCATCATGTTCCGCTATCAAAATGCAACTGTCTAAAAGTCATGCTGAGTTCTTTTGGGAAATTTCACCAATACTCTTCAGAAGATGTTTGCTAGAAAAATACTAGCGTCCACGTATCTTCTGCAGAGCGGCCAGTGAGAGGCAATCTGGCCTCTCTGCTCGCATAGCCCCAGGTTTTATGGCTACGGCACATGGATGGATAAAAACAGACAGGGGTATTTCACCCCATAGGCAGCGGGAAATTCATGCACTTATTTTTACGCGGGTTCATCGTGTGGTGTTGTCTGCTCGCCATTCCTGCCATGGCTGCTGCAGTGCTTGCCCCACAGCCACTGTCGTTGCAGGCATGGCCACTGAATGTTCTTGGCAGCCCGGGTTTGACTGAGGACGATGAGCAATGGCTGAAGTCGCGGCCAAGTCTGCGACTGGGGGTTGCCAGGGATCTGCCGCCTCTGGATATCAGCAGCGCAAGTGGGACATTCCAGGGGGTCAGTGCCGATGTTTTCGGTTATCTCACCCGCACACTGAAGTTGAAGCCGCAGGTTCTCCACTATGCCAGCCGCCAGCAAGCTCTGGAGGCGCTTGCCCGGGGGGAGATTGATCTGGTCAGTGCCGTTACGCCCTTCGAGTTGCAGCTTCACAAAATGCGGCTGAGCAAACCCTATCTGCGCGATATGCCAATCATGGTGGGGTATGAAGAGCCTAATCCGCACAAGGTACGCATCGGCATGCGTCCGCTATACCATCCTCCCAAGCTGGTGCGGGAGATCTATCCCGAAGCAGACCTGGCTTATTTCGACTCGGTAGCCAAAGGATTGGCTGCACTGCAGGCTCACCAGATCGACCTGTTCATGGGGGATGCCACCGGAGTCAACTATGAAGCTAACCAGAGCCTGGTGGATGACTTGCGCATCATCCGGCGCGCACGCTGGGACAGCAATTGGTCGTTTGCCATCGCCCAGACTCAAGGCCGGCTGCAAAACGTGGTGGACAAGGTACTGGGGCAATTGGGAGAGCAGCAGCAACAGCAGTTGATCCAGCGCTGGAGCGGTGGGGCCATGTTCTTGCAGCCCTACGCGTTTCCCATTGCCTTCACCGTAGAAGAGCGGGACTGGCTGAAACGACATCCGGTCTTGCGCGTGGCCGCCAGTCATACACTGGCACCGATTTCCTTCTTTGACGATCAGGGCGTATGGCGCGGAGCAACCGCCGAGCTGCTGGATTTGATTGCGCCGCGTCTTGGTGTACGTCTGGAAGTCAGGAAGTCCCACTCGCTGGAGAATACCCTGGAGCTGATGCTGCATAACCAGGCGGATCTGGCGATTGTGCCCGTTCATGGCAGCCACAATAGCTTGTTGCAGTCTGAGCCGGTAACACCGCTTTCATACAATCTGGTGGTGCGGGTCAATACCGATGCACCCAGGGATGTATCCGACCTGCGCAACAAGGTTATCGCGGTAAGCCGGGGGCTGATTGCCAGCATGGGGTGGGAAAAAGTTTTGCCGGGGGCTGTTTTCAAGGAAGTGAACAACCCGGTTTCTGCTTTTGACATGGTGGAAAACGGCAAGGCAGACATGGCACTGGTGGCCACCATGAACAGCCGCTATTACCTGCCCTTGCTGTTCAATGGCAAATTGCGCGAAGTCAACATCACCGGCCTGCCCAGCAATGCCTTGTCGCTGGCCATGCAGCCGGATGAAGTCATCCTGCGCTCCATCATCAACAAGGCCCTGTTCAGCATTGGTCCGGAAAACCTGGATAACCTGTTCAACGAACGCTGGCGTACCAATGTTGGTGCCAGTAATCAGAGCTGGTATGACTACAGCCTGGGCCTGATTTATCTGGTTATCGTGGTGGCCAGTATTCTGCTGCTGGTTTCACTGGTGTGGAATAACCGCTTGCGCAAGCAGATTGCCAAACGGCAAACCGCAGAAAAGGCCCTGAACGACCAGCTCAACTTCATGACCACGCTGATCGATGTCACACCCTATCCCGTTTATGTGCTGGACCGGAAAGGCCAATTGCTAAGTTGTAACGAACACTATCTGCAAGCGCTGGCCCTGACGCGGGAAGAGGCGATGAGCCATCGTGACAATATTGGCAGCCTTATCGATATTGATGACAAGACCCGCACCACACTGGCACAGGATTATCAACTTGCCATCGAGTACGGAGTGCCGATTCAGCGTGACCGGGAGGTCATGCTCAACCGGCAGCATGTGTCGGCCTTTCACTGGATACAACCGTTCCGGGATACTGAAGGGGTAATCCGTGGAGTCATCTGCGGCTGGATAGACATCAGCGAGCGTCGCCAGCTGATTGAAGAACTGCAAGCCGCCAAAGAACAGGCGGACAAGGCCAGCCAGGCCAAAACCACCTTTCTTGCCACCATGAGCCATGAAATCCGCACGCCGATGAGCGCCGTGATCGGCATGCTGGAACTGGCCCTGCGCCAAGCCGACCATGGCGTGGTAGACCAGCCCTCGCTGCAGGTGGCATATGATTCGGCACAGGGCTTGCTGGGGCTGATTGGCGATATTCTGGACATCGTCCGCATCGAATCCGGACACCTGAGCCTGAACCCGGAACCATGCAATCTGCTGGAACAGGCCAACTCTGTGGTACGCATCTTTGATGGTTTGGCACGGCAAAAGCAGCTGGGCCTGTTTCTGGATATTGATCCGGTCACCCCGGTGCAGTGGCAGGTCATGCTAGATCCACTGCGCTTCAAGCAGATTCTGTCCAATCTGCTTAGCAATGCCATCAAGTTTACCTCCCAGGGCAGCGTGACGGTGCGAGTCCGCCAGAGCGTGTTGCCGGATCAGCAACTGCTGGTGCAAATCCGGGTTACCGATACCGGCATTGGTATTTCCGAAGAAGATCAGCAGCGACTGTTCCTGCCCTTCGGCCAGGCGCGGGGTGTGGCGCGCAATGTCCACAGCGGTACCGGGCTGGGACTGGTTATCAGCCGAACGCTGTGCGAAATGATGCAAGGATCGCTTACGCTCAGCAGCCAACCCTATGATGGAACCCGGCTGGACATCGAATTGCGCTTGCCGGTATCCGATCATCCCTATGTCGAACCAGCCGCTCCGGATGCCGGAGTCGCCCAATCGCAGGCCGACAAACTCAGGCTGCGCATCCTGGTGGTGGACGACAATGCCGCAAACCGACTGCTGCTATCCCAGCAACTGCGCTACCTTGGGCATCAGACTGCAGTGGCACCACATGGCCGGGAAGGGCTGATGATGTGGCAACAGGGTAGCTTCGACGTGATATTCACCGACTGCAACATGCCAGAGATGAACGGCTACCAACTAGCGCAGGCGATTCGCCAGCAAGAGGAACAGGAACAGCGTCCGCCTATCTTGTTGCTTGGCTTTACTGCCAATGCCCTGCCTGACGAAAAAGAGCGCTGTCGCGCTGCCGGCATGGACGACTGCCTGTTCAAGCCCATCAGCCTCTCCGGTCTGCGTGCCTGTCTGCAACAGCATATGAACGGACGCGACAATAAAGTGGCTGGAGAAGGCGACATCAGCTATAGCCTGGATGAATTATCCTTCATGGAAGACGAGCAGCTGCAGCAGTTGCTGGAACACCTGTTGCAGGGCCTGCGAGATGATATGGAGTCGTTGCAGTCCCTGGTGTTGCTGGGCAATGCCGCCGGTATTGCCCGTGTGGCGCATCAGATCAAGGGCGCTGCCCGCATTATCAACGCCAGCCAGCTGATCAATAGCTGCCAGGCGCTGGAAGATTATTGCCGTCAGCATGAGGACATCAGCGAGCAGCACCCGCTGGTTCAGGCGCTTTACACGGCCGTTTCCGCGCTACAGGCCGTATTGGTGCGCCAGATGGGCAGCCCACGGTTATCCTGAGCCGCTGCGCATGGTAGATGCCCGCGTGGTAAAACCCTGCGAAAATGGCTTACATTCCAGTATTTTCCGGCTAGGCTGACTGGGTAAAACCACCTGGAAAATAACGGTAAACGCCGGCATGCAAAATTGATTATGTAGCGGCCATGCACAGCGCACTGTCATCGCCGCTACACTTCATCTTGACGCATTAAGGCCGCGAAGAGGCCCGCCGACCGGGCTATGATGCCGTATCCACCCCCGCCACTTCGCGGTGCTGTCACCTACAACGATTGGAAGGATTATCCACATGCAAGGCAAACAAGACATTATTGATCTGCTCAATACCCTGCTGGCAGGCGAGTTGACCGCCGTCGACCAGTACCTGCTGCATGGCGAGATGTATGCCGATATGGGCTTGCAGAAGCTGGCTGAAAAAGCGCTGCACGAATCCGCTCACGAGCGCGAACATGCCCAGGCCATCATCCAGCGCATCCTCTTTCTGGAAGGCAAGCCAGATCTGAGCAAGCGTGAAGCCCTGCAAATTGGTAGCACCGTGCCAGAAATGCTTAAGTCCGACCTGGCGGTGGAGTACAAGGTCACGCGCGAACTGAAAAAAGCCATTGCCCAGTGCGAGCAGGCGGAAGACTATGTCAGCCGGGAAATGCTGGTTGTCCAGCTGGATGATACCGAAATGGATCATGCCTATTTCCTGGAAAAACAGCTGCGGCTGATCGAGCTGACCGGCCTGCCCAACTACCTGCAAAGCCAGATGGCGTAAGGAATATTCATGAAAGCAGACAAAACCGTCATCAAGCTGCTCAACCATGTGCTGCGTAACGAGCTGACCGCCATCAACCAGTATTTCCTGCATGCGCGCATGTTCCGCAACTGGGGCTTGGAGCGGCTTAACGACTATCAGTACAAACAGTCTATCCGGGTGATGAAAGAGGCCGACGAGCTGATTGAACGCATCCTGTTTCTGGAAGGACTGCCCAATCTGCAAGACCTGGGCAAGCTGCACATCGGCGAAACCGTGGAAGAATGCTTGCGCAGTGATTTACGCTACGAAGTAGAAGTACAGCGCCCGCAACTGGTGGAGGGCATTGCCCATTGCGAACAAAAGCAGGACTACGTCAGCCGTGAGCTGCTGCAGGAGCTGCTGGAGCACTGCGAAGAAACCATCGACTGGCTGGAGACGCAGCTTAGCCTGATCAAGGATGTCAGTCTGGCCAACTACCTGCAAAGCCAGATCCAGTCCTGATGCGGCACCGCAGCGCACTCATGCGCTGACGGCGGCCTGATGAAGATGCCACAGTCGGCCTGCATGCCTTGCACGTCGGCTGTTTTTATTTGTCAGTTGGGTTCTCTGGCCGCGTAAAAGCCAGGCTCACAACATGCATGGATATAGGTGTGGGTGCGGAACTGGCAGCACTTATGCTAAGCAAGACTGATGGCGCTGTAACAGTTGTGCCACGCTTTTCTATTTATCGGATGTAGCTGGAAGAGTGCTAGGAGGAGTCGGATTAGCTTAAAAAACGGAGACAGATTTAAATACGTAGCTGTATGGCTGCCAAGAGTAGAAGGGCAGTAAGTTGAAAAATGGTCCCAGGAGAGGGTGTGTGGGAGATTATTTAGAAAGAACTTACTCAATACTTACTATTAAGCTATTGATATTATTGGCGCACCCGACAGGGATCGAACCTGTGACCTTCAGCTTCGGAATTAGGTACACAGATCGACATCCTTGTTATTGTAAGTTATTGATATTTCTGCTGGATTGTAGTGATTCAGTAGGTACACGTCTAGGTACACAAATAGGTACACAACGTGGAAACAGGTCAAAAATTCCAGTAAAAATTTCTGAGAGGCCACTTCGAGATTGCGCTGGATGCGAATGTCCCCCGTTGGGGGGGCCTCACTCACTACATACGGCAAGGGAAATTCTATGGATAACTTTCGTGAACTTGGCTTTCTGTCCGATCTGACCGAGGTGACAAGCCAGATCAGGGGAGACTTCAGTGAGGCGCTTGGCCCAGTGTACGTCTCCTCCATGGTCGCCATGAAGCAGCTTCTAGGTACGGCTCTGCCTGTGCCATCCGCAGCCATTCAGATTGCCCTTACCTCTTTGTGCCAGTGCATCACTTGCTGTCAGGCTTCAGTGGTTCTATGTGAAAAGGGCATGCCCATACCTGCAGCCTCAACACTAAGGTCAGCATATGAGTACCTTTTCCTATCTTCAGCCTTGTTCAAGCAACCGGACTACTTTCAGGAGCTATGCAAAGTTGATGAGCGAGAGGAAGAGAAGCAGGTCAACGCGATCCGTGCAGAGCTAAAGAAACTTGGGGATCACGTGAACACATTGTTCTCCTCCTCTGACTTGGAAGCGATCCACAACTATCCCAAGGTATTGGAACCAGAGAAGTTCGATGTGTATCAACTGGCGAATAGAGGAGAATTACTCATTTATTACCAAACCGTTTATCGAGACCTATCACGCCAAGGTGCACATGCCACGCTATCTGCACTGGACTATGCAGGGGCATATCCCTTGGGGACTCTGCGTTTCGCACCTGTCGCGGATGAGTCCACCGTATCCCTGCTGAGCCATACGAAAACCTGCTTGCATCAGTGCATCCAGCTGATTACCAGCATGGGCGCTGCACCATCCCAAAGCGAGTCATAAGGTATACCCTGTGGGACTGGACTGAATATGGTCCAAATAGGGTCCATTAGGGTTGACTTCATATTTTGGACTGAATAATATTGGCCCTATTACTTTTTGGACTAGGGTCAAAACACCATGACATCCCATACCAGCAGCCATTCCATCTACTACGGTCGTGTATCTACCAGTGAGCAGAACAGCAGCCAGCAACGAGTAGAGGCTGAGGCACTGGGCTGTGATGACTGCTTCTTCGATGAAGGTGTCTCCGGTTACCACGTAGCCCCCGCAGACCGCCCAGAGTGGCCCAAGGTGATGGCTGCACTGCGTCGTGGCGATACCCTCTATGTACGCTGGCTTGACCGCATCAGCCGCCGCTATGATGAACTGCACAACACTATGCAGGTGCTCATGCAGCGTGGGGTGACCGTGAGATGCACCATGAATGGAATGGTATTTGATGGTGCCGCTGATGATCCAATTGCCAAGGCGACCCGTGATGCTGTCCTGGCCTTCATGGCTGCACAAGGTGAAGTGGACTATGTGAACCGCAAGGAGATGCAGCGCAGAGGCATCCAGCTTGCCAAGGCTGAAGGCCGCTACACTGGTAGGCCCAAGTCTGTGGATGACACTGCTGTAGCTGCATGGAAGGTTGAGACTGGTGCCACAATCAAGGCCACTGCAGAACACTTCGGCATCGGTGAGAGCAGCGTGAAGAGGGCGCTGAAGGCATCACGCGCTTAGTCTATCGCTGGGATAACTTGTGACCATTCTGTCTGGTAGTTATTGAGGCTGGCCTGCGAGATGTTCAAAAGCTTGTCCCTACAGGGTTGAATGATGCGAGTCGGAATGAAACAGAGAGAGTTGCTCATATTTTTTTGTGGAAGGTCTTGAGGTTATCTCCCTGGCGTCATTCGGATTGTCAAGTTGACCTAGCGCCCTTCTAATATCTGTAACGGGGTTATCTGCTCATGGAATATGTGACATAGACCAGAGTAGTGTTTGTAAAGAGTACGAAGGGGCTGATTAAGTACGATAGTGTGCGGAACTTTATTAATCCAGCCAGAATGGCACCGCCGAATGTACAAAGGATAAATATTAGTCCATCCCAAAGATTTTTATCATAATCTGAAGTTGCGTAGAAATATGCTGCAGGTAGGGTGCACGCCCAGCTTCCCAGTCCCCCCATTGATGAAAGTAAACCTAGTGTAGAGTTTGCATAACCGGCTCCTATATTGGATCGAACTTGAGTTTCAACCCATGCATTAATTGCTATCAGATACCCCATCGTTAAAGCAATCGTAATAAACAATTTGCTGCCCTTTCTGTGAGCGAGTGGCTTGTGAGTCTGTCTGTTGGCTACTATCAGTGACAATACTCTAGCATCATTTACTCCTAATTGTCACTCATAGGGCGTCGCCTCATAGTAGCCTACTGCCTAGCATCATCCTTCTTTGGTGGGGGTGATCCATGGATGTGCAAAAGGAATTTGGCAAAAGGCTGGCGCAGCTAAGAAAGGCGAAAGGATGGAGCCAAGAGACACTCTCGCTTGAGTCCGGGGTGGCAAGAAGCTACTTAGGTGGTGTTGAGCGAGGGCAGAGGAACATTGCTCTGGTAAACATCTGCCGCCTTGCTGATGCTTTGGGTGTGCCTCCCTCAGAGTTGCTTTGCTTCGGTGATCAAGTAGCTAGGACTGGCTAAATTTATTTTCCCTGTGCATTTCTAGAGCTACATGTGGGAATGAAATTTACTTGATGATGTGTTGTGTAACTTGTTGAATTTAAATGATTCTTTTTGATTTGCGATTAACCCACACTAAGGGTAGACAAGATCGTAATCTGAAAGGAGTCACATGGCTCGCCGACCAAAGCAGCATGACAATAGTGTGGTTTGTGAACACCTTGAGGGATACCTGGGGTTTTCGTACTTCAAACAGGATGGAAACCTAAGGGAGGTTATGGCACTGGATGACATCCTTACGGGTATCGCATCCCTTGACCATGGTGGCAATACACGCCCCCTCTCGAAATCAACGCTGTTCTCTCTTCTGGCAACGCTGCCAGTAATTACAAGTGAGGCTGTGCAGGACGCTGCGTGGTGCTCACAGTCACATGCTAGACGCCTTGCGGTAGCTCTGCGAATAGCCTCTTCTGCATTTTCCTCCCTGATCGCTCCTGTGCCTCGTTGAGGTCTGAAGAATTACGCTCACCTATAATATAGAGACATCCTAAGGGACCTGCCTAGGAGGCGGAAGGACCATTAACCCACACTAAGGGGATGGGTGTCTCCGGTAAGATTCAAACTAAGATATCCTAAAGATACCCTTAGTACTCTCTTTAGGT
>NZ_JBMDJV010000032.1:0-50805 GCF_057809375.1 Aquitalea sp. FG25 | reverse complement strand
CTTTCTTTTGCTTCGCCAAAAAGAAAGTACCCAAAGAAAAGGCGACCCGCAGCGCGTCGAATTCCCGCCGCAGCCATCTCGCCCAAGGCGCGGCTGAACTCGCCCCGTGCTACCGTCACGGCGCTCAAACATGCAGCCGCTTAATACCTTGGGCGGCACGTCTGCGTCGGCTTGCGCTGACGGGCCCCGGTCTCGTTGAAGTGGTGTTTGCAGTTAGTCTAAGAAGTTTTTATGCCAATGAATTGTCATTGACTGTTATCGGCCATAAGCGGTCATTGGCTCGGGTCAATCCAATGCAGACATTCTTCTTGAGCAAGATGCGCGATGAATAGGTACTTGTAGCGTGTTTCTGTGTCAATTAGATTATGCGAGAACTGCCCTATGAAGCGTTCTATAACTATCAGGAAACTCCATGATGAAAGCGCTCAGCTTACTGCTACTCGCGGGTCTAACATTTCTCCTGCAGCCAATTGCATTTGCTGCAGAAAAAGCTGATGTGTGCGTTAAATATCGGAAAGACTATGGATGGTCAAAGGGATATCAAGTTCAGGCAACAGTTATTAGCGGCTCCGACCTGAACTCAGCAGTCGGTAGCTTCACACGCTTCAAGAGCTTCTCAACTTACGCAGTTGTGTTCTGGGACAAGAATGAAGCAAGCATTTTTGAGTTGCCTCCAATGGCAATGGGCAGCGTCCCAATGTTTGAAACAGAGGTTGAAGACCAACAAGGCAGGAAATGGAAAATAAAAGAAGGCCATTCAATATGCTATTGACACGGACAAGAGTGCGCTCAACTGCGCTGCGCAGTATTTCAATGTTTCTGAACGACGGCTTATTCAGGTCGGCCTTTACTGATTAGATTCGAAAGCGGAAGTCCACGTCCCATCATTTGGCTTTGGCATACGAAGTCACCCATCTCTCCCGGCATTTCTCACCAAACCGACACCACCCACTGGCCCCGTCAAGCATGCCCACGCAAGCCCTCTTTCCCGCCCGCCGCGCGGAAGCGGCATGCAAACCATCATCTGCGATAGCAGATACAAGCCTGATTTAACTTTGCAGCGATCACCGTCTAGCTACACCATCACTTCAACAGATAACTCAGCACGAGGCCCGCCATCAGCACGGCACCAACGCGGTTGTTGTCCAGAAAGGCCTTGAAGCACAGGCCACGGTGACGGGTGCGGATTTCCAGATACTGCTTGGCAATCAAGCCCAGGCTGACGACCAGGGCGGCGAAGTAGGGCCAGCCCAGTGCCAGGTGCAGGCCTATCCCCGTCATCATGAGGATGAACACGGCATGACACAGCATGATGCCGGTGACGTCGTGATCGCCAAAGGTAATGGCTGAAGTTTTGATGCCGATTTTCAGGTCATCCGGCTTGTCGGCCATGGCATAGGCGGTGTCGTAAGCCACGGTCCAGAAGGCATTGGCTACCAGCAGCAGCCAGGCCAGGGGCGGCACATGGTTGGTGAGTGCGGCAAACGCCATGGGAATGCCAAAGGAGAAGGCAATGCCCAGATAGGCCTGCGGCATGGGGAAAAAGCGCTTGGTGAACGGGTAGCTGGCGGCTACCAGTACCGCCGGTATGCTCATCAGCCAGGTCAGCTGGTTAAGCGGCAATATCAACAGGAAGGAGAGAATGGCCAGCACCAGGGCCAGCCACAGCGCTTCACGCTCGGTCACCGCTCCTCGGGCAAACGGGCGCTGGCTGGTGCGCTCCACATGCATGTCGTAGTGGCGGTCGGCATAGTCGTTGATGACGCAGCCAGCCGAGCGCATCAGGAAGGTGCCGAGCACGAAAATCAGTACCACCAGCGGGTCAGGCTTGCCATTGCCGGCGATCCACAGCCCCCACAGCGTGGGCCACAGCAACAGCAGGGTGCCGATGGGCTTGTCCATGCGCATCAGCTGCTTGTAAACGGTGTAGCGGTCTTTCAGGGCGTGCAGTGTCATCGGGCAAAGTCTTTCAGGGCGGGCAGGAACACCTCGCATACCACCATGGGGGCGTCATTCAGCACAAAGCGGCAGCGGCGTGCCGTCAGGCTGTCCGTTTTGGCCTCGCTGGCCAGATGCAGCGGGTGATTGCGGTCCAGTTGCCGGTAATGCAGGGCGGCGCGCTGTAATTGCGGCAGGCCGCCAAACAGGGTGAAACCCAGCGAGCGGCTGCCCCGGTCCAGAATCGGCTGCCATACCGGGCAGTCCAGGCGGGCGATGCTGCGGGCATAGACTACCGGGGTGTCATCCAGCGTAAGCCGGACATGGCGGGCGTAGAGCGGGCTGCCAGCGGGGAGGCCTAGCAGTATTGCTTCGTCCGGGTGGGCCGTGCTTGCACCCTGAAACAGCGGCTGTACGCCAAAGTGGTGGTCGGTGGCTATCAGCCGCTCGGTGAGCGAGCCGGGCTCAGTGACAAAACCGAGCAGGGCCGGTGCCAGTGCGGGCGGCTGCAGCAGCCAGTGCGAATCCTCGATCATGGCGCGCATTATGCCAAAGCCCGGTGCCGCTTGTCCTGTTTGTAACCGGTAATACGACAATGGGCTTGTCTGTTTATTTCACCGGCGGGCAGCGGCAGGTATGATGAAAGCCCCATGTCCTTGCCCATTGCCAGACTTGTGGCGGCCTGTTGCCGCAAGCGGATTGACCATCATGATTGAAACCCTGTTGTGGCTGGTAGGCTACCAGCTGGCTGGAGAACTGATCAGCCGCACTTTATCCCTGCCATTGCCTGGCCCGGTGTTGGGCATGCTGTTGTTGTTTGCCACGCTGGCCGTGCGCAAATCGGTGCCGGAAAGCATGAAGCTGAATGTGCCGCGCTTTCTGTCGCATTTGTCGCTGCTGTTCATTCCTGCCGGAGCCGCCGTGCTGGCCTACCGGGACTTGCTGGCTGGTTTTGGCTGGCAGCTGATTGTGGTACTGGTGCTGTCCACCACGCTGACCCTGCTGTTGCCCGGCCTGTTGCTCAAGCTGCTGCTGGCGCGTCACCGCCATAAGGAGGGCGCATGAATACCGATGCCGCCCTGAGTGTGATTCGCACCTCCCCCTTGACCGGGGTATTTGTCACCTTGCTGGCCTATAAGCTGGCGGTATTGTTCAACCGCCGCTGCAAGGGGCATCCCTTGTCCAATCCGGTGTTAATTGGTGTATTGCTGTTACTGGCCTGGCTGCTGGCCACTGGCACCGGTTACCGCGACTACATGAAAGGCGGGGTGATGGTGCAGATGCTGCTGGGCCCGGCCACGGTGGCGCTGGCGGTGCCGCTGTATGGCAATCTGTCGCGGCTGAAGCGTGCGGCTGGCCCCTTGGCCATCACCATTGTGTTTGGTGGTGTGGTGGGCATTGTCAGTGCGGTGGGGGTAGGCTGGTTGTTGCAATTGCCGCAGCAGGTGTTGCTGTCGCTGACCACCCGTGCGGTCACCACGCCCATTGCCATGAGTGTGTCACAGGGCATTGGTGGTATTCCGGAGTTGTCGGCCATGTTTGTGATTTTGTCCGGCATTTTCGGCGCGGTCATCGTCAAACCGCTGTTTGGCCTGCTGGGTTTGCGCGACGACATGGTACTGGGCATTGCCACCGGTTTGTCTGCGCACGGCATTGGCACGGCACGGGTGTTTCAGCTGTCGGAAACTGCCGGTGCCTTTGCTGGCCTGGCCATGGGGCTGAACGGCGTGGTGACGGCCATCCTGGTGCCGCTGCTGGCACCCTTGCTGCATTAGTGCCTGGCCAGTGGCTAGGTGTTTGTCCGACATGCGGCTGACACACGGCTGGTGTAGGCTGCCGCACTGCCAGACTGCTATGCGGGTATACGCTGCAGCACCGAGAGGCGACTGCGCCTGATTGTGCTGCAGCACCAACAACAATAACGGAGGTGAATGATGGATCTGATTCTGTGGCGTCATGCCGAAGCGGAAGAGGGGTCGGATGATCTGGCGCGTGCACTCACGCGCCGTGGCCAGCAACAGGCTAGCCAGATGGCTTCCTGGCTGCGCGATCGCCTGCCGCGCGATTTCATTTTGCTGGCATCGGAAGCTAAGCGTTCGCAGCAGACTGCTGCGCTGTTGAGCAAGCGTTATACCGTACTGCCGGAGCTGAACCCGGATGCCTCGGTGGAAGCCGTCATGAAGGCAGTCAACTGGCCGGAGGCGGGCAAGACTATTGTACTGGTTGGCCATCAGCCCTATATCGGGCGTTTGTCCGCCCAGTTGCTGGGTGAGCAGCCCTTGTTGTGGAGCGTGAAAAAAGGGGCGGTGTGGTGGCTGAGCCATCGCGTGCGCCACGATCTGGAGCAAGTACGGCTGAAGGTGATGATGACCCCGAGCATGCTGACACCTGGGGAATGAATCATCCGGTTTGTGCAAAACCCGCCCAGCTGGCGGGTTTTTTTATGCGCAGCAGAAAAATGGCTCCCGAAGGAGCCCTTGATCTGTGGCTAGCAAGCGGGCCGCTGCTGGCCCAGAGAGCGTCTTGCCAAGTCAATGTCAGCAAGGCTGTTCACTGATTCCAATGGCGGCTAATCAGCTGGCGTTAACGGTTAACTGTTGGCGCAGTTTTTTTGCCACCGCCACCATGCGCTGTAGTGCCGCTTCCACTTCTGGCCAGCTGCGGGTTTTCAAGCCGCAATCCGGGTTCACCCACAAGCGGCTGGCCGGAATCACGCGCAGGGCCTTGTGTAGCAGGGCTTCCATATCGGCAGCGCGTGGCGTGCGCGGGCTGTGGATATCGTAGACGCCGGGGCCGATCTGGTTTGGATAGTGAAAACGGGAAAAGTCCTGCAACAGCGTCATGTCCGAGCGTGAGGTTTCAATGGTGATCACGTCAGCATCCAGGGCGGCGATGTGCGGCAGGATGTCGCCAAACGAGGAATAGCACATATGGGTGTGGATCTGGGTGCTGTCATCCAGCCGCCAGCTGCACAGCCGGAAGGCTTCACCCGCCCAGCGCAGGTAGTCGGCCTGGTCTGCCTGCTGTAGCGGTAAGCCTTCGCGGATGGCCGGTTCATCAATCTGGATAATGCGGATGCCGGCGTTTTCCAGCTCCAGCACTTCTTCGTTCAGGGCCAGGGCAATTTGCTTGCACACCGTGCTGCGCGGCAGGTCGTCACGGACAAAACTCCATTGCAGCAGCGTAACCGGCCCGGTCAGCATGCCTTTTACCGGCTTGTTGCTCTGGCTTTGCGCATACACCGCCCATTGCACGGTCATGGCATGGGGGCGCGCCACATCGCCCACGATGATGGGCGGCTTGACGCAGCGGCTGCCATAGCTCTGCACCCAACCCAGCTGGGTAAACACAAAGCCATCCAGCTGCTCGCCAAAGTACTCCACCATGTCGTTGCGCTCAGCCTCGCCATGTACCAGCACATCCAGCCCCAGCGCTTCCTGACGGCGAATGGCCAGGGTAATTTCCTGCTGCATGGCCAACTGGTAGTCGGTAGCGGACAGCTCGCCGCGTTTGAAGGCGGCGCGGGCGCTGCGGATGCTGGCTGTTTGCGGAAAGGAGCCGATGGTGGTGGTGGGCAGCAAGGGGAGCTGTAGCCAGTCCTGTTGTTGCTTTGCCCGGCTGGCGAAGGGGCTGCTGCGCTGATCGGCAGCATCTGGCAGCTGGGCAAGTTTGTGCTGCACGGCAGGCCGGTGAATCAGCGGGCTGCTGCGCCGCATGGACTGCACATGATCGCTGGCCTGCAATTCATGCACGATGCTGGCTCGGCCCTGCATCAGTCCGCGCTGCAGCAGTTTCAGTTCATTCAGTTTTTGTACGGCAAAGGCCAGCCAGCTGCGGATGTCGGCATCCATGGTGGTTTCGGCGGCGGCATCCACCGGGCAGTGCAATAGCGAGCAGCTGGGGGCCAGCCACAGCGTATCGCCCAGCTGTCCGGCCAGTGGCTCCAGCAGGGCCAGTTGGGCGGACAGATTGCTGCGCCAGATATTGCGGCCATCCACAATGCCTGCCGATAGCACTCGGCCTGTCGGCCATTGTTCCGCAAAGACCGGCAGCTGTTCCGGTGCGCGCACCAGGTCCAGATGCAGACCGGCCAGCGGCAGTGCCTTGAGCAGGGCTGCATGCCTGGCCACGCTGCCAAAATAGCTTGCCAGCATGATCTTGAGCGGTGTACGGGCCAGTTGCTGGTAGGCGGGGGCAAAGGATTCCAGCCAGTTGGCGGGCAGGTCCAGCGCCAGGATGGGTTCGTCCAGCTGCAGCCACTCCACGCCTTCGCGCGCCAGTATTTGCAGCAGCTGCGCATAGCATTGCAGCAGTGCCGGCAGTAACTGCAGCCGGTCAAAATCGCCTCCCTTGCATTTGCCCAGCCACAGCAAGGTAAGTGGGCCGATCAGCACCGGTTTGGTCTGGATGCCCAGCGCGCGCGCTTCGGCCAGTTGTGCCAGCAGTGTGGCCGGGTTGGCGCTAAAGCGGGTATCCGCCTGCCATTCCGGTACCAGGTAGTGGTAGTTGCTATCGAACCACTTGGTCATTTCCAGTGCGGGTTGCTGCTGGTTGCCACGTGCCAGCTGGAAATACTGTTCCAGGCTGAGATTGGCAGCATCAAAGCCGAAGCGCGGCGGGATGGCCCCCACCAGAATCTGCGCATCCAGCACATGGTCGTACAGGGAGAAGTCGCCCAGCGGGGATAGCGTGATGCCCGCCCCCTTTTGCAGCAGCCAGTGGCGCTGGCGTAGTTCGCGTGCGCCTTGTTTGAGTGCTTGTTCGTCAATCTGTCCTTGCCAGTAGTTTTCCTGCAGGAACTTGAGTTCACGTTTGGCGCCAATACGGGGAAATCCAGCCAGGTGCAGCGTGGTCATGCGGGGCTCCTTGTTGTCAGTGGCTCCAGCATGGTGGAATTTGATGTATGATTCAAATGCGTAATTTTTGTGTTTTGCATTAAATATTTTCATGATTAAAGCCGGAGCCGACCATGCTGGAACTACGCCATTTGCGCACTTTGATTGCCTTGCAGGAAACCGGCAGCGTGTCACTGGCGGCGGAACGGGTATTTCTTACCCAATCGGCGCTGTCGCATCAGTTGAAGCAACTGGAGGCTTACTATCAGCAGCCCTTGTTTGAACGTAAAAGCCAGCCACTGCGCTTTACCCTGGCCGGGGAACGTCTGCTGGCGCTGGCGCATGAGCTGCTGGGCCGTGTGGCTGCGGCTGAGCGTGATGTGGCACGTATCCGTGAGGGCGAGGCGGGGGAGTTGCGCGTGGCGGTGGAGTGCCACACCTGCTTTGACTGGCTGATGCCGGCCATGGATCGCTTTCGTCAGCACTGGCCTGCGGTGGAGCTGGACATTGTGTCCGGCTTTCATGCCGATCCGGTCAGCCTGTTGCTGACACAAAGGGCTGATCTGGCGATTGTGTCAGAGATTGAAGCCCAGGCCGGTATTGTGCATCAGCCCCTGTTTGCCTATGAGATGGTGGGCATTGTGGCGCGGGATCATCCATTGGCTAACAAGAAAGTGTGGCAGGCCGAGGACTTTGCCGGGGAAACGCTGATCCAGTACCCGGTGCCGGATGACATGCTGGATCTGTGGCGCAAGGTATTGCTGCCGGCGGGGGTGAATCCGCAGCGGCGCAGCAGCGAGCTGACGGTGGCCATTATTCAACTGGTGGCCAGTCGGCGCGGGGTGGCGGCGCTACCGTACTGGGCGGTGCGGCCTTATCTGGAAAAGGGCTATGTGGTGGCGCGTACCATTGGCGATGGCGGCTTGCGCAGCGAACTCTATGCTGCCGTGCGTAGCGAGGATGCGCCGCTTGCCTTCATGCAGGATTTTCTGGCCACGGTAAGGGAGCGCAGCTTTGCCACGCTCCCCGGCCTCACCGTCTTGGCCGGCTAGCCGGTCAGTGCCTATGCATGGTCGGCATGTTCGTCATGCCCTTCCATGCCCAGCTCCTGAATCTTGCGGGTGAGCGTATTGCGGCCCCAGCCCAGCAAGTGGGCAGCTTCCACCTTGCGGCCACCGGTGTGTGCCAGGCCGGTGCGGATGCAGCTTTCCTCAAAGCGCCGGGTCAGGTCGTCGATGATGCCGACTTCACCGGCACGCAGCCGCCGTGCCACTTCCTCGGCCAGGCCCAGCGTCCAGTCCACCACGTGCACAGCGCTGCTGACTGTCGGGTTGCCATCGCTCTCGCTGGCCGGTGCTGCGCTTTCCGGTTCGCGCAGTTCGGCGGGCAGGTCGCCCACTTCCACCTGCTGGCCCGGTGCCATCACGGTAATCCACTGACACAGGTTTTCCAGCTCGCGCACATTACCGGTAAAGCTGTGGAACTTGATGACCTCCATGGCAGCTTCGGTCAGGCGTTTGGGTTCCACCCCCAGACTGCTAGCGCTCTTGGCCAGAAAGTGACGGGTCAGCAGCGGGATGTCTTCACGCCGTTCGCGCAAGGGCGGCAGGCGCAGGCGAATCACGTTCAGGCGGTGAAACAGGTCTTCGCGGAACAGGCCGCGTTTGACGCGGTCTTCCAGGTTTTGATGCGTGGCGGCAATCACCCGCACATTGGCCTTGATCGGCACATGGCCGCCCACGCGGTAGAAGTGTCCGTCGGACAGCACGCGCAGCAGCCGGGTTTGCAGCTCGGTGGGCATGTCGCCGATTTCATCCAGAAACAGCGTGCCGCCTTCGGCTTCTTCAAAACGACCGCGACGGGTGGCCAGTGCGCCGGTAAACGCGCCTTTTTCGTGGCCGAACAGTTCGGATTCCAGCAGGTCTTTCGGAATGGCCGCCGTATTCAAGGCAATGAACGGTTTGCTGGAACGTACCGAATGGCGGTGCAACGCTTCGGCCACCCGCTCCTTGCCGGTACCGGACTCGCCGGTAATCAGCACGGTAACGTGGGATTGCGACAGCCGACCAATGGCGCGGAACACATCCTGCATGGCCGGGGCCTGGCCTAGCAGCACCGGCATGGCTTCCACGCCGCCGGTGGCTTCGATCTGGCTATTGCTTTCCGCCAGTGCGCGCTCGATCAGCTGTACTGCCTGATCGACATCAAAGGGCTTGGGCAGGTATTCGAATGCGCCGCCCTGAAATGCTGCGACAGCTGAATCCAGATCGGAGTGGGCGGTCATGATGATGACCGGCAGCTGCGGGTGATCCGCTTTTACCTTGGACAAAAATTTCAGGCCGTCAGTACCCGGCATACGAATGTCGGAGATGATGACGCGCGGCGTGTTGTCGTACAGGGCATTGAGTGCGTCATCGGCACTGGAGAAGCTGTCAAAGCCGATGCCGCTGCGGCCGAGCGCCTTTTCCAGTACCCAGCGGATGGCCTTGTCGTCATCGATGATCCACACCGGGTTATTCATAGCAGCCCTCGTTTCTGTTATTGGGTTCAATCCGCGTTGCTGAAGGGCAGCATCACGGTAAAGCAGGTCTGGCCGGGGCGGGATTCAAATTCGATGCTGCCGCCATGCTGGTGCACATAGGCCTGGGCCAGTGTCAGCCCCAGGCCGGTGCCTTCGGCGCGTCCGGTAACCAGGGGATAGAAAATGTGGTCCCTGATTTCTTCCGGAATACCGGGGCCGTTGTCGACAATCTGCAATTTTAATGCCAGCAGGTGACGCTTCCGCGCCAAGGTGACTTGCCGGGCCACTCTGGTGCGTAAAATCACCTCGCCCGTGGCCTTCATGGCCTGGATGGCATTCTTGACGATATTGAGCACCACCTGGATCAGCTGTTCCTTGTCGGCCACCATGTGTGGCAGGCTGGTGTCGTAATCGCGACGGATGACCAGGCCTTGCGGGTACTCGGCCAGCGCAATGCTGCGTACCCGCTCCAGCACTTCGTGGATATTGATTTCGCTGCGCACGTGGCGGCGATGCGGAGCCAGCAGGCGGTCTACCAAGGATTGCAGGCGCAGTGCTTCTTCCTGAATCACCTCGGTGTATTCCTTCAGCTCCGGCCGGTCAGACAGCTCATGCTCCAGCAGCTGTGCTGCGCCACGAATACCGCCCAGTGGGTTCTTGATTTCATGCGCCAGATTGCGGATCAACTCGCGATTGGCCTGCTGTTGCAGCAAAAGTCGCTCTTCATTGGCAATTTTCAGTTGCTGATCCAGTGGCCGCAGCTCTACCAGCGCCAGCCGGCCTTCGGCATCAATGGGGGTGACGGACAGGGCAATGTGCAGTGGCTGCTCGCCATGCGGCGTGCGCAGCTCCAGGTCGTGCTCGATATAGCTGGAGTTGTGTTGCAGTGCAGTGGCAAGGGCTTGCCGCAGGGCAGGGCTGTCTTGCAGCAGCTCGAATAGCGTATGGCGTAATAGCTCGCGCCGGCCAATGGCCAGCAGGTTTTCACAGGCGGGGTTGGCAAATTCGAGTCTGCCGTCGGCGTGGGCAATCAGCACCGGGGTGTCGAGTAATTCCAGGCCGGCAAAGCTGGGAGAGTTCATGGTGCTCCGAATCGGATGGGGCTGTGCCTGAAGCTATTAGCAATAAGCACGCCAAGCCAGAGCACAGCGAATGCACGAAATCGGCCTTAATTATGCACCATTATTGTGCGGAGGATGCGGATTGCCCCAATTCGCGGCGTAGCGAGCTAATGTTCTTCTGCCGATCGGTTACTGCGTCTTTCAGCTTCTGTACCCGGTCCAGGTATTTTTGGTAGTTACGGGTTTCATCCCCGTTGCGGGTGGCTGCACCGTCGGTGTAGGCCTTTTGTGCATCGGCCAGCGCTTTTTGCTCATTGGCCAGTTCGCCTTCCAGAATCTTGCGTCGGCCCTCATCCCGCTTGGTCTGGGTACCGTTGTCCACACTGGGGTAGCCGTCCGGTGTCGAGGCAGGCTTGCTGCTGCCCGAAGTGCGTGGCTTGTTGCCGCCATAGGTGGACAGCGGTGCCAGGTGCATGGGCTTGGCGCCCTTGATCGGCACATTGGTGAAGGTGACATTGCCGTTGGCATCGATGTATTTGTATACCTCGGCCTGGGCCAGGCCACAAGTCAGCAGCAGGCAGAACGCAAGGGTTTTCATGGTGTTGGGCATCTGCGGTGAAAACGGGTGGACGTGACACTATGATAAGCAAAAGGTTGGCGCGCGTCACATCTGCATAACAACAATGCGGTGGCCAGCATGCCTTGAATCTGCTGAATGTGTCATCATGCGCTCGGGCTTCACGTTGTGCCAATGGCATGATATGTGCCTGCATTTGATGTTCAGTCGCCATGCAGAAGGTCATGAGGAAATGTTTGCAGTCATCCGTTCGGGCCTGCGCCCTGTAACTTTGCAGAAAGCCTGCCCATGCTGATCCAGTTGCTTTATTCCAGCAAGGCCACCACGGCATTGTCGCCTGCTGAATTGACGGCAATTCTGGACAAGTCGGTGGCCAATAACCAGGCCCGGCAGATTACCGGCCTGTTGCTATACCGCGATGGCTGTTTCTTGCAGCTGCTGGAGGGAGAGGCTGCCGTGGTGGAAGAGGCCTTCAGGAGAATCAGCCTTGATCCGCGCCATCATCAGGTGGAGTCGCTATTTTGCAGTGAATGCAAACAACGGGAGTTTGCTCAGTGGTATATGGGTTTCCGTGTGCCGCAGCCTGAAGCGCTGGCAACGTTTCCCCAGTTTGCCCCGGTGTTCGATCCGGCATTTGACGTCAGCCAGCTGGTTGTCGCGCCGCAGGATGGCCTGGCCATGCTCAAGGCTTTTGCCGCGTTACCGGACTGAGCGACCTTCAAGTAGTGGCTGTTGCCATGAAAAAACCCGCACAAGCAGCGCTGTGCGGGTTTTTCTGTATCCGGCAAGGCGTCCGTGGACGCCCAAACCTGATTCAGCGAGAAGTATTCGTCTTTATTTAAATCAATAACTTATTGATGTTTTGTATAAAAAGGGGGCAAAACGGGGGCGCGTACAGTGATTGCACTAATTTGGTGCATTAATTCAGTGATGCACCAATCATGCCCACCACTAGCATGAGCGCAGGCAAGCACGGGTATGTAACTAGATGAATATTCTATCCAAGGCTAGGGTCTCTATCGAGATGGATTGTTTCAACTCTACAGCTAGAATAATCATAATTTACAGTCAATAGTAGTTCCAAGATTTTTAAATTATCTTTTGAAATTAAATAAATTCACTCTGGTTTAAATGTAAGAGTTAAATTTAAATGATTTATGGAATTTTCTCCGTCTGGCAATTTGGGAAATCTTTCCGCAGAAAATATAGCATTTAGAACAGATTGGTCATAATCTAGGTTGCCGCTAGACTTGATTAGGGTTGCGGAGTAAACCTCAAGAGTTGGAAGTAGTCTTACGCGAACAATTGCCGCTGATGGGATGTTTTCTCCTTTCTTGATATGTACAAGAGGTCGAATTTTTGCAATAATTTTAACAGACCAAGCCGCCAAATTAGGATTGATGGGAACTGATTTTTCTACCGGGGAAGGAATGACTTTATTTGTCGGCGATAGAGATGTATTTGCTGTGTCAGGAATGGAGCGTGATACATTGATGCAGCCAGTGATACTGATCAGCATCATTGTAATGAATAATAATTTAGTTGTATTCATCGGTTTCGTCGTTTTGTTGATATATTGTACAGCCATCTTGTTTTAATTTCCGATTTCCATAGCTAACCATCCATGATCTGTCGAACTAGGCAAGAATTTCAGCGCTGCGCTTTCATTCCATGGTCGGGGTCTCTATCGAAGTGTGGCTGGAAAGCCAGTACAGGCGTTTATTTCTAGTCTGTGGAAACTTGATCTGTACACAAATCTATACACATTTAATCCTGGCCAGACTGAAGTCTGGATAGCAGTGGGGGACAGCACAAGTTAGTTGAGGTCCAAGATATACCAATTTTTTGACAGCTTTTAGTCCAGATATAGCACTTGTGGCATACCAAGGGAGATGAAGCCAACCATAATCATTTAGTTGATTATTGTTGTTGGCGTAGCTTGATGCTATCGGTTAGTCACTTTTGCATAATTATTAAAGCAATAGCCAGCACCAAAACACAGTCGGGGGCTTCCTGTTTATTTATATAGATGGAACGGAATTTTTTAACGAACGGCGTGGTAAGCCTGCGTAGAGTATCGCTCCAAAGGTTTGTTATTAAGCTGGAAATTTATCTTTAAAATATAGGTAAAAAATAGAGGGTGAAAATAATTCTGGTGTTTATGCTATTTTGTATTTATGGCATGTGCTGCCGGATTAAAATATTGTCATGGAGGAGTTTTAATAAGTTTCAATACAAGCTATTTTTGGTGGGGTTGGATTTAGTTTAATCGCCTAGGTATTTATATATCGTTAAGGTGAATTAATATAAAATCATCGGCAATTACATTTCATGGGTATTGAAATGTAATTGCTCTTTTTATGGCTTAAAGTGGTTTGTTAGGGTTGAGTGAAATTGACCCAGTTGCTCTCTGTTGATGTTTCGATGTGCATCGCTATTAATAATTTTTTCAATTAGTGATAGCATTTCAATGCCAATCCGTTTCAGTTTTATTTTCACTATTGCGGCGGTTAGCTGGTCTTTCCAGTCCATATTGTTTGCGAGCAGTAATAGAGATTCCCATAAATACAATTCAGAATTTTTTGGGCATTCATTAATTGATAATTTAATTAATTTGAGTGAATTTTCATACTCTTCCCGGTGTAGGTCTAGTCTCGATTTAACGTAGTTAATATAATATTTGCAGTGTGGTAAATCAGAGGCGGTTTGCAAATCAGATGCTGCTTCATCTAATAGGTTCTGATAAATTTTACCATATGCTCTATTTGCAAAATATAAACTGTCCTCGTGATAGCTTATTGCCTCATTGTATTTTTTAATGGCCTCTGGGTAATTCATCATATTTAACAGGGCACATCCAGTGTGATCCAGTACCACAGCCACTTCGATCTTATTGTTTATTTTTTCAAATTTCTTTTTTGCAATTGAAAAGCATCTCAATGAATAATTAGCTTCAAACTGATCTGCAGCGATATCTCCAAGGGCCCTAAAGCACCTCGCAACTCCGATTCTATCATTGCTGTCGGCAAATTTTTTAATTGATGCCTGCACTATTTTTTTTGACTCAGCAAAATTACCTTCCTGTCTCATTAAATCAGCAATTAAAAGATCGACTTGAGCTATACCTAGCGGCTTACTCTTTTCCTTATATGTTTCTCTAGCTGATGAAAATAGAGTTTTTGCCTCCTCAAGTTTAAACTCTCTAACTCTTGCTTCGCCTAATTTTATTTTTACTTGCGAAATCCCAATATCATTCTTCATGTCAGTATATAATGACAAGGCAAAATTTAAATATTCAATTGAATTTTCAGTTTTATAATTTGCAGCATATACTCCGGCAAGTCCAAGCATACAGCTAGCTTCACCGCCCCTGCTTTTTAGTGCTCTATTTATTCTCAGAGAGGAGCTGTAATGCGACTCGGCCAAGTCTGTATGTCCAAGCGTTATTTCAATATCTCCCAAGGTTTTAATGCAATTAGCTTCGCCGATTCTTTCGCCACACCTCTGATAAATCTTCAATGCCGATTCAGTGTATGCTCTAGCTTGAGGGTGGTTGCTGGTCTGTAGGAAAATACGCCCACCTGCATAAATGCAATTTGCCTGTCCAATTTCCTCTTTATGGGACTTAAATATCTGTAGGGCGGCATCGTAATGACTCTTGGCAAGAGGCCAATGCGCCATCGTTTCATATACCGTTCCTAATGTTTGAATGCAATTGGCCTCACCAATTGTTTCATTTTGCTTTCTATATATCTGAAGTGCTTTTTTCAGAGAAGAAATTGATTTATTTAAGTCGGCCATGGAAAGATAAACTTGGCCAAGTAAATGGAAGCAATTGGCAATTAATATTTGATCACTTAATGTGTCATAGGATAATGCTTTTAATGAGTTTGCCTCGGCTTCAATTAGGCTGCCTTGTCTACGCGCTTGTTCACCTCGCATATAATAGGCCCAGGCAGTTGAATGTATAGATATTTTCTCGTCATCAGTTGAGGAAAGAATTTTACTGATTAGAGAATCAAGCTCCGCATACTGAAATGAATTTGATAATTTCGTGCTAGTAACTATAAAAGCTCTATCGGCTGCTTTTTCTTTGGCAATAAGGCTATGGTATATTGATTCAATACGCCACATTGCATCATTCGAGTGGAATTTTCGTCCCCAAACTGCAATTTTTCTACTAATATTGCGATATCTATTTTTCTCAGTCATCCACATTTGTGCTTGCAATGCATTTTTTGTTTTCTCGTGCATATACCACAATCTATGGGGATCAAAATTTTTTACATTTTCTTTATTTATCAAATAGTCTTTTGAGTCGCCTCCCTGAGAGTGCAGCTCAATATATGACTGAGAGCATATTTGATAAAACTCTTCCTGTGTAATCTTTTCTTCCAAAATCCAATTTAACATATCAAAATTGAATTGATTTGGTATGGCGCAAATCTTGATGGTGTTTTGTATCTTTAAAGGCAATTGACCGATACTAAACTCTAACGTTATCAACGCACGTTCTTCATCAGTTTTGGCTGATGCCAGCATTTTTATCAGGTCATCAATTATAAGCATTGCATCATGTCCTTCAATTTAAAGATCGGGAAGGCCTTTAATAATTTTCATAATCTCTGACGGACTGCCATTTAAAACATGGCACAATGCATGCATCCATGTGAGAGGTGGGTCTTCTAATGTTTTCTTTTTCATTTCTTCCAGTACGGGTAGCCATTCCCTAGGGTCTTTTACTCCACTTAAAGTATGAGAAATGTGGGAGCTATTCCACTCAATACTAGGTTTTGGCACAATGTTTCCAGCAACAGTGACTCGTATAAAAGGACAATCAGCAGCTCTTGAAAGAAATGGCCCGCTTAGCCAGTTTTGAACTTCATTTGGTGCATTTTCATATGCATCAAAAAATATAAAGACTGGTGATGCCAATCTAGTTATATCATCGAAAAATGCTTGTGTTAACAATGTTTGTCTATATTCTCTTCCTTGAACATCCTCAACATTTAGCGCAAGCTTAATAATATTACTTCGCCCTTCTTGCCTAATGTTGGTGAGATTAATTTCCGGTTTTTTTGCGGAAAGATCTTGTACGCACTTATCAAATTCAGGTAAATTTTCCCATCCTATCCTGGTCACGGCGCGTAAAAATATTTCATCTACGCTAACGCTGTTCTGTCTTAATTGAATAGTTATATAATGCGCGCCAGAGGGGAGCGAGCTAATGCAATTGGTTAAAAGTGACGTTTTGCCAAAACCACTACTGCCAGCAATTAGAAATATGTTGACAAAGCCATCGCCATTAACTAGTTCCTGAAACGACTTGCGTTCTAGATGGTAGTTAGCAAGAGGAGTATGCATAATTATATTAATTACTTGCCAATATCAATGGTATTGTTTTTTTTGGATTTTTGATTAACATCTTTAATGTTAATTGATGTTGATTTTATCTTAATTTCATTAGACCCATCTTTGGAATCTTGTTTAATATTTTTTAAATTAATTGAATCTATGTCATGTGTCTTGAATTCAGATTTAAAATTAAATAACTTTAAATGACCAGATTTAATTCTATTTTTTATGTAATAAATAACAAGACAGCAAAGAATAAAAATCGCAATTATTGCAATGATAAGTATTTGGTCACTCATTATTACTCCTTTAATAGAATTTAGATTTAATCAAATATTAATACGAATAGTATTGTTTTGATTATATGTCATGGTATATGTTGAACCAACGATATGCATTTTGCAAATCGAATTCTAGCTAACCGTCACGTATGAAGCAAAACCCGCCGCCAATGCCGCCAACACCGCCAGCTCATGTCTAAGTGATTGATTTGTAATGATTAAGTTGTTGGCGGTTGCGCCAAGCTTGCCGCCAACAGCCACCCTGAAACCGCCAACTGGGCGGGAGGGGGTGGATTTCAGACGTGACTACCGCCAACACCGCCAACTCACCGCCAACAAATAAACCTATATAAATCAATAAGGTTACATAAGAGTTGGCGGGTTGGCGGTGTTGGCGGCAGTTTTTTCCTTACGTGAGAATTTACCCCCCTTCTTCCTCCTCGCCCGGCATGACTTGGTACAGGTGCATGCGATACACCTGGCCAATGCTTTTGCCGCCGTTCACCGTCCAGGCGTCGCGGCCTTTGGGGCGGTCCAGCATTTCCGCCTTGTGCAGCACTTCGCAGGCTCTCCGTGCCTCGTATCCGGCAATCACTTCGGATTTGAATGCACCCGGCGTCACCATGAAGATGGGTTCGCCGGTAGAGGTGTAGCGTTTGTAGCCCATCATGTTGTGCACCACCGGGTCGTCATCACTCATGGGCAGCAGTACAAAGCGCGAGAACTGGCTGGCTTGCAGTACGGCAATGGCCTGTTCGATTAGGCGGGCGTCGTCGCGGTCTTCGATGCCAAACGCACCCATCCAGCGCTGCCAGGTGGTTTCCACCCCGTTGATGGCTTCGGCTTCCGTCCAGCCGGTCAGACCGGCAGCGCTGGCCATTTCTGCCGCAGCGGACAGGATGGCGAATTTGCGCGTGGCGCGGCGTACCGTAGGGGCGGCTCCTTCCGGCACAGCTGCCAGCATGCGCTGCTGGGCCTTCTCCACCCACTGCACGGCTTCTGTCCGGTGGTCTTGCAGCCAGGCCACAAAGGCACGGCCCAGCGTGCCGTAATGGCTGCGCGCCTGGCGGGTGAGTTCATCGGCAAACACTTCGCCATTCTTGCGGCCATGGATGTAGTCGAAGGCCCGGTAAGCGCCGCTATCGGCGGGAATGTCGAGCAGGCGTATTTCCTGTCCGCCCCGTGGGGTTTGTCCGCCTTCGGTCAGGTACTGACTCATGGCCACTTCGCCGGTAGAGATCATGGCCAGTTTCCACGAGCGGGCGGTGCGGTTGCCGCCATCCTTCGCGCCTTGCAGCTTCGAGACGCCGTTGAGCATGCTGTAAATGGCCGGACCGATCTTGCGGGCATCACCTGACCCCACTTCGTCCAGGTACATCAGCATGTCATTACTGGCCTCGGCTTCATTGGTCAGGCCCAGCGCGGTGCCGGACCAGGTATGCAGCAGCCGTTGCGGGTCGCCCCACACGCTGGCGGCGGTATCGGCGCAGGTACTCTTGCCGGATGAGGAGTTGGTGTACAGGTGCAGGCCAATGCCATCCCGCGCCCCGCATAAGGCCAGCAGGGGGCCAGCCAGCGCGCAGGCAATGGCAGTGATGGCCAGCGGGTTGCCCTGGGCCAGCGTGCCTACCGTTTCTTGCCAGCTATCCAGCGTGCCGGCGGCAAAGTAGGCGCTGGCATCCTTGGGGTGGCCATTGAAGTGCATCTTGCGGTTTGGCGTGCCGATGATTTCACCGTTTGGCAATACAAAGGCCCCATGTTGCCAGCCGGACATGGTGACAATGTCGTGCCACTCGGTGGAGCCTTCCCGCTGCAGCCAGTTGGCCAGCCGGGCTTGCCCGCCGCGGTCGGTGGTGATGGTCAGCCCACCTTTGCGCAGCATGGCCCAGCCCACCCGCTCGCCAATGTCGGCATTGGGCAGGGCGGTGGTGATGGCTTCGCGGTTGCCCTGGCGGTGCCATCTGACAATGCGGTGATGATTGCCGTCGCTATCGGTGCCGCAGCCCAGTAGCTCCACCGGGTCGCACAGCCATTCGGCAGGCTGTTCGATCAGTTCGCCAGTATCGCGGTCGCGTTTGACGGCAATGTAATGCACACCGTTGGCCGTCACCTCATAGCGTGGCCCAGCCGCATAAACGGGGGCGGCGGCCGCCAGCTTGAGCACTTTCTTGTCAGCGCTGCCCATGTTGTTCTCCTTGCGTGTTCATGACATCCAGCCAATCACTGTCCGGCCGCTCTGGAATCAGCACATGCACCTGTCTACCTTCCCCTTGCAGGCGCTTGGCCAGGCGGCGGGCGGCATTCTGCCCGGCTTGATTGGTGTCGTTGTCGGCCATCACAAACACGTCGTTCACGGTGTCTGGCAATCGGGCATGCGACAGGCCCCACGCTGACAGTGCCGCCCAGCAGGGCAGGCCGCTGCCTTGCTGTACGGCCAGCGCGGTTTCGATGCCTTCGGCCAGGGCCAAACGGCCTTGCTGGGGCGCACTCAGCTGGATAGCCGCGCCTTCCAGTTCACCGGCCCGGCCTATTACCAGTTTTTTGACGGGCAAGGCTTCGCCAGTGGCCGGATGGTGCAGCACCGCCTTGTGGCCATCGGCGGTCAGCCAGGTGCGATGCAGGCCCACCAGATGGCCATCAGGCGCTTTGACTGCCGCCAGCATGGCCGGGAAGTGGCCCAGCTTTACCGGTTTGCCATGGTGGGTGACCCAGTAAGGCAAGGCCGGGTGAAAGCGCAGGGCGGCGGGGTATTGCGGCAGGACAAGGCCACGCCGGGCCAGATAGCGGCCCACCGGGTCAGCGGCTGTTACCGGTTTGGCGGCATGCCACAAACGCACGATCTGGGCGCGCAAGTCCTGGCTGTTGGCGACGGGCCGGGGTGTGGCCACCGCCACTGGTCGCGGTGCAGCCCCTTCCTCTCCGCCCAGTACCCTGGCCACCGCCTGGGCGGCGGACAGGAAAGAACAATTCAGCCAGTGCTGAACCAGCACAAAGCCATCGCCTCCAGCGCTATCCAGCGCCCGGCAGACAAAGCGGCCACGGTCTTTGTCTATCCACTGGAAACGGTCATGGCCACCGCAGGCCGGGCATGGCTGATTGCGGCGGGTGGCCAGCACTTCTGCCGGAATCCCCAGCGCGTTGAGAATGTCGGGCCAGCGGCCATGTGCCTGCTGGCGCAGGTGGGCAAGATCGAGTTTCATCACAGGCCCCCTTTCGGGATGGGCCGGTACTGCATCAGCAGGCTGGCGCGGATGCGCAGGCGCTCGGTGATATTGGCCAGCAGGGCGGTGCGTTCTTCCGGGGTGAGCATGGGCAGCGCGTCATCCAGCGCCGGGCGCAGGGTGGCAAAGAAGCCATCCAGTACGGCAGCGTCAGCCTGTACCTGCTGGTAGCTGCTGATGTCCTGGCGGTCGCGGAAGGTCAGTACCGTGTCCAGCAGTTCCAGGGCGCGCAGGTGGCCTGATTGATAGGCCCAATCGTGCAGGGTGCGGGCAGCAGACAAGCCGGGGGCGGCTCGCCCGGATTTCGGGAGAGTGGATTTCTGTTTCATGATCTGCCCCTTAGAGGAGTTGGCCGATGTCGGCGCGGGCGTGGCTGATTTGTTGCTGCAGCGGGGTCAACAGCCCGGCCAGCTGGTTGGCTGGCAGTGGCTTGTCCTCGGCGTGGTGCAGCAGATCGAGCAGCCCTTGCAGGCCGTCACCGGAGCGGGCCAGGGTGTGGACGCCCTCGGCAATGGTGTGTTCGATGGTCTGGCACAGGCGGGTCAGCTGGCTGAGGGAGTCACGCAGCGAGGCATGCTCGGGCTGGCTGGCCAGGGTATGCAGGCGGCTGAGTTCGCTTTGAATGGTGGCCAGCGCCAGATGGGCGGCGGGAACGGCCTGGCTGAGAAGGTGCAGGGTGTTCATGCCAGTACCTCCACAGCGAAACCGGCAGCAGTGCGATGAAACACGGCGCGACGACCTTGTGCCACCAGCAGCGCAGACAAAGCGCGGGCTTCGGCTTCGGACGGCAAGACAGATACAGGCGTGGTAACAGCAGGGAACAGGCGCGACAGGGCGCGGGAAATGCTAGGCATGGTATGCCTCCTATGTCTGGATTTAACCAGCCTCCCCGAGACCAATCGGGGGTGGGCCAGCACATGATCGGATTGGTCTACCGGGACATAGGAACCGGCGCATCCGAGGATGCTCCGACCACGGCCAGCCCATAGAAAAGGACGTACCAATGGTAAGTAACGGACAAAAAAAATGCCGCAAGGCGGCTGTCCGCCTATGTCGTTCGGGAGACCAATCCCGGTGCCGCTATTGAACAGCACGCCGCCATTGTTAGGCCGTGGCTTCGGCTTGTCAATACAGTGGATATGCGTAGACATGGAATGTGACTCAGATTCGCAGGGCCAACAGGTGGCCAGGGTAAGGCCCGGATGGCTCCGGGCCTGTGGCTTACAGCAAGGTGTGACGCAGCTTGCCGGGCGAGTGCGTCACCGCCGTGATGGCCGGTTTCTCGGTCAGCACCATGCGGCGCACCTGGTTGGCCGGGATGGCTTCTGCCGGATGTACCGGCTTGGCCAGCGTGCGCGGCTCACCTTCCAGTGTCTTGTACTGGTGGCAGCAGTCATCGTTGGTGCAGTTGTAGTAAGTCTCTTTGGTGGTGGGAGACAGCATGCGGCTGGTGCGAACACGCGACGATGCGCCACACAGCGGGCAAGGAAATGCCATGGAGCCCTCCCTTAGCAGTCGGTGACATCGGTGGGCAGGGCATCGCCCTGGCTAAATGCGGTCAGGCCGGGCCGCAGGCCACGGGTCAGCAGCAGTTCACCGCGGAAAGTGTGCTTGCAGCGCTGATTGCTGCAGGCAAAGCGCAGGACATGACGTTCAGAGCTATAGGCTTCGGCAGCGGTTTCGCGGGCCGGGCTGTGGCAGTGGGGGCAGTTGATCTTCATGCGTCCAGCTCCTCTTTACGCTTGGCCATCTCAATCCGGCGCTTGTGGGCAGCCATCGGGGTGAATTCAGCGGCCTCTCGCAAGCCGTCTTGCCAGGGCAGCGCCTGCATGACCGGTTCCTGGCTGGTATCCAGCTTGAAGCTGCTCATGCGTTGCTTGATCTGCAGCGATAACTTGGTCGTGATGGCATCAATCGCAAACTCATGGCCCCGCTGTTTCCACTCGGCAAAGCGGCCTTGCCGGTTCAATACGTCCTCCTGCATGGCAATGGCGGCCAACAGCGGCTCCAACTGATTCAGCGCCTCTTCCATCCGTCCTTCGGCCAGCGTGGCCAGTGCGTTGGCGCGTTTGCTGATGTAGCTGCTCCCGGCTTCGAGCATGCTGATTTCGGCTTCATCGCGGGCCAATTCCAGTTCCTGCAGAAAGTCGCGGAAGTCTTCGGCCTGGCTGTAGGCGGCCCGTTCTTCAGCACGGAGTGCCTGCAGTTCTTTGGTGTTCTTGCCCATCACCTGGCGCAGCAGGGCGCGGGCTTGTTCCTTGAACCCTTTGGCGCTGGTTTCTGCGGCGTCGGCGGCAGCGCTTTGCTGATTGAGCAATGCAGTCTTGGCTTGCCAGTCCTGGCGGTGGCGCAGGTAGTCGGCCATGGCGGCTTCGGCTTCGGCCAGTTGTGCGGTCAGCGTGGAGTTCATCACTGAGTTGGAAAGGTGCATGAGTGTGACTTTCTGGTTTTATTGTTGACGGGCGGCGATGCGGCTGGCCATCCAGCTTTCGATTTCGGTGGATACCCAAGCCACCCCCTTGCCGCCCAACGGCACAGAGGCCGGAAAACTGCCGCGCTTGATGGCGTCGTACAACGTCGAGCGCGACAGCCCTGTTAGACCCATGACTTCCGGCAGGCGCAAGAAACGGGTGGGCGTGGTTGGGAGGAGGGATGGCGGCATGGTGTGTCCTGTTGTCGTTGGTTGGATGGCGTCGGCGTAACCCGGATGTGTCGGGGAACGGGTGCAGTATCCCGAAAACAAAACGGCTTGAAACGCGAAGCCCGTTGTATGGAAGCGCCATACAACAAGCCCCCGAAAAGCGGCAGAAAATCACCCACACATCACCCGCTCAGGCGGGTGGAATCGTCGGACCGTACAGCGGTGGACGTAACAGGACGCCAGCGGATCAATAAAGCGATGTGTCCGAGAACGTCCAGCAGGGAAAGCGGGAAATCACCCGAAGCGGGTGCATGAATCTGCATGAAAGTGCATGAAAACGCATGATTCGACAGAGGGGAAAAGGCCACGACAAAGCCCGGCTGGGCGGGCTTTGCGGGGAATCATGCAGGTGCATGATTTGAGGCACATGAAGACCGGGGGCGAGGCGGGGCTTCGATTGCGCGCGCTGGGGGCTGAGGGTGGTGGATTGCGGACGCTATGGCCACTAGAGCGTGGCGATCGGGGCAGCAGTGAGTCAGAGAGTGCCAATGAAGGGGCGTTGCGGCAGGGGGCGTTTGTGGGGCATCTGTGGCATGCCGTAATCTTGCGTCAGACAGAAATAAAGCCCGGTAGACCGGGCTTTGGTGAAATCACATTCTTACGCCAATTTTCTGAACGCAGCTTGTATCACGGTCTGCTCATTCATGGTTTTATCCAGGAAATCTGCCCAGGACTGCAGCATGGCCAGGCGTTGCTCTTTGTACTGTGCATGTGCATAGACACCGGCAATACCGGGAATCGCATGGCTAAGTGCTGCCTCTACCACCTCAGGTAAGTGGCCCATTTCCCGGAGTTGTGTGCTGGCGGTATGGCGGTGGTCGTGAATCACATAGTCTTCAATTTTCGCGGCGTTGATTGCTGCAGCATGCGCACCATTAAGATTATTACCATTCATGGCACGTCTGGGATTTGTAGGCATGGGCATTACCCATTCGCTGCTATTACCCAGTCGCCGCAGCTCTTGCAGTATTTCAATGGCTTGCCGTGGCAGAAAGACGCGATGTTCTTTTTTGGCTTTCATCCTCTCTTTTGGAATCAGCCACTCGCCCGCTGCTAAATCAAATTCATTCCAGTTGGCTTCAACCAATTCATTTTTCCGCAAAGCTAGCATCAGCAAGAGATGCAGTGCCAGCTTGTACCCACGATAGCAATCAACCTGGTACAGCGCCGAAAGATAGCGGCGGATATCTGGAATCGTAAGCCAGCGTGTTCGTTTTCCTCGTTGGCCGATACGCATTGCTTTGATCTGCTGTGCCGGATTGTGATTGCACCAAGTATGCTCAAGCGCATAGCCAAAAATACGTGTTGCCCAGCCGTGTGCACCAAGTGAAGCCTGCACGCCTCTGCGCTCACGCACGTCGTAAAGCAATTCCCGCAGCATCGGGGCGTCAATGTCTTCTAGGGCCAAGTTACCAATTTTCGGTTCTAGGTGAAGCCGCACTGGTGCAAATCCTTTATCGGGATGTTTCCAGTTGTGATCTACCCAGTCATTTTTATAGCGTTCTGCTGCTTGGGAAAATGTCATTCGGGCCGCTTGCTTTGCTGCGAGTGCCAATTGATATTGCGCGGCCTCGATTTCCATCCTGCTATGACCGGCAAGAATCATGCGGCGGGCTTCGTCACTATCGAGTAGCTCCGCTGGGTGCTGGCCCAGTTCTAGTAGCTGCTTGGCAAAGGCATGTAGCTTGCGGGCGTCAGCCAGGCCGATGGCAGGGTAGTTGCCGTAGTTGAGCTTGTACTTGCTGCCGTTGAGTCTGAATTGATAGATCCACGTCTTGGTGCCTTTGACACGAATCAGCAGATTGAGGCCGTTGCCATCGGATAGCAGTTGTTCCTTGCTGTCCGGCTTGGCCCTGCTGCATTGCAGCTCTGTCAGTGCCATTTTTTGCCCCCGTTTTTTTGCAAAATTTGGACAGAGTGTAAAGTAGGGGCGAAACGGGGGCAATTTGAGCTGGCTTTGGCTGGATTTTGTCGGATTGTGTCGGACATGAAAAAACCCGCAAAGCCTTAAGCCGTGCGGGTTTTCTGGACTTCGTCGGACGTCCTCAGACGTCTTTCCGAATCACAGCGAGTAGTACATCGCAAATTCAACCGGGTGGGTCGTCATGCGGGTCAGGTTCACTTCCTGCATCTTCAGTTCGATGTAGGCGTCAATCCATTCGTTGGAGAACACACCGCCACGGGTCAGGAAGTCGCGGTCTGCATCCAGGGCTGCCAGGGCTTCGTCCAGGCTGGCGCACACGGTCGGGATCAGCTTGTCTTCTTCCGGCGGCAGGTCGTACAGGTTCTTGTCAGCAGCATCGCCCGGGTGGATCTTGTTCTGGATACCGTCCAGACCAGCCATCAGCAGTGCGGAGAAGCACAGGTACGGGTTAGCCAGCGGATCCGGGAAACGGGCTTCAATACGACGGCCCTTCGGATTGGCAACGTGCGGGATACGGATGGAAGCGGAACGGTTCTTGGCGGAGTAAGCCAGTTTTACCGGAGCTTCGTAGTGCGGAACCAGACGCTTGTAGGAGTTGGTACCCGGGTTGGTGATGGCGTTCAGTGCCTTGGCGTGCTTGATGATACCGCCGATGTAGTACAGGGCAGTGTCGGACAGGCCGGCGTAGCCGTCACCAGCAAACAGGTTTTTGCCGTCTTTCCAGATGGACTGGTGCACGTGCATGCCGGAACCGTTGTCGCCAACGATGGGCTTGGGCATGAAGGTGGCGGTCTTGCCGTAGCTGTGCGCTACGTTTTGTACCACGTACTTCAGGATCTGGGTCCAGTCGGCACGCTGGGTCAGGGTGCTGAACTTGGTGCCGATTTCCATCTGGCCGGCAGTAGCCACTTCGTGGTGGTGCACTTCAACCGGTACGCCCAGTTCTTCCAGCAGCAGAACCATGGCAGAGCGCAGGTCTTGTGCGGAGTCAACCGGCGGTACCGGGAAATAGCCGCCCTTTACGCCCGGACGGTGGCCGGTGTTGCCACCTTCAAATTCTTCAGCGGAGGCCCAGGCAGCTTCTTCGGACTTGATCTTCACGAAGCAACCGGACATATCGGTGCCCCAGGTGATGCTGTCGAATACGAAGAATTCCGGTTCCGGACCGAAGTAGGCGGTGTCGCCCAGGCCGGATGCCTTCAGGTAAGCTTCAGCGCGCTTGGCGATGGAGCGCGGGTCGCGGTCGTAACCCTTGCCGTCGGCCGGGTCGATGACGTCACACGACATGAACACGGTGGGTTCATCGAAGAAGGGGTCGATCTTGGCGGTGGCCGGGTCGGCCATCAGCAGCATGTCGGAAGCCTGGATACCCTTCCAGCCAGCGATCGAAGAGCCATCGAACGCGTGGCCGTGCTCGAACCATTCATCAGCATCTTCCAGCAGAACGTGTGCCGGGATGGTAACGTGTTGTTCTTTACCACGGGTGTCAGTAAAGCGCAGGTCTACGAACTTGACGTCGTTTTCTTGAATCAGCTTGACTACGTCTGCAACCGCCATGAATGTTCTCCTAAAGGCAACGTGCATCGAAAGCAATATTGCTTGATAAAGATGGTACGCTTCGAATCAAGCATGAAGCGTGCCAGGCTAAGAACGCTAATCTAATCATTGTGTCACAGGGTATCCGGTCCGGCTAGTCATTCGGATTGCACCAAAATGGGATGGTGCATTGTGCGCAAGCACCAATACGGTGCATTTGGTTCATGCGCAGATGGATCGGGCTGCCGGGCCAGCCAGTGAGCATAGCGTGGCACGGCTACATTACACGGAAAGGAAGCTTGGATATGGAACAGTCAGTAATCATTTTGCAAACCGCAGCCGAGCGTGCAGCAAGCCAGCAACTGAGCTATCAGGGGGCGTTGACGCCACCGGAAGCCCATTATTTGACCCAGCATCTGGAAGGGGCGGTGCTGGTGGATGTCCGCAGTGCTGCCGAGTGGCAATTCGTCGGTGTCGTACCTGGTGCGCTGCGTATCGAGCTGCGCACTTTCCCCGGCATGCAGCCCAATCCCCAGTTCACTGCCCAATTGCAGGGCGCAGCAGACAAGGATGCGGTGCTGCTGCTGATGTGCCGCAGCGGTGTGCGTTCCCATGAGGCCGCAGAGCTGGCAGCCGCAGCTGGCTATACCCGGGTTTACAACGTCATGGAGGGTTTTGAAGGTGACAAAGATGCACAGGAGCACCGTGGCAATCTGACCGGCTGGAAGGCCCATGGCCTGCCCTGGGTGCAGGGTTGATCCGTGCTGAATTGTTGGGACAGAGGTATTGACCGGTTGATGTTTATGACTTTACACGGCAAAGTGCTACCTCAGCAGATGAACCGCATAATGCGGTAGCACCACAGGAATCCAAGAAAGCTGATCATGACCAACCGTTACGCCGTCATCGGTAACCCCGTTTCCCATAGCCAGTCGCCGTTTATCCACAGTGAATTTTCCCGTGCCACCGGCGAAGCCGTGCAATACGAAAAGCTGTTTGCCGAATTGGGCAAATTCGACGAAGTGGTTGGCCAGTTCGTACAAAACGGCGGTCTGGGCCTGAATGTCACCCTGCCGTTCAAGGGGGATGCCTTCCGCATGGCGCAGGAAGTGACTGAACGCGCTCGCGCTGCTGAAGCAGTCAATACCCTGACTTTCCGCGATGGCAAGGTATATGGCGACAATACCGACGGCGTCGGTCTGGTGCGCGATATCGTGGAGAATCTCGATTTTCCGATGGAAGGCAAAAGCATCCTCATCCTGGGGGCCGGCGGTGCCGTGCGCGGTGTGCTGGAGCCCATCCTGGAGCAGAAACCGGCCAAGGTCACCATCGCCAATCGCACCTTGATCAAGGCGGAATCCATTGCCCATCATTTCGCCCCCTGGGGTGAGGTGGTCGCCAGTGGCTACGAGGCACTGGAAGGCAAAACCTTCGACATTATCATCAACGGTACTTCCACCAGCCTGCACAACGAAATTCCGCCGCTGCCAGCCAACATCTTTACTGCCCGCACGCTGGCCTACGATATGGTGTACAGCAAGGGTCTCACCCCTTTCCTGAAACGTGCCCAAAGCGAAAACGCCGGCATGCTGGCCGATGGCCTGGGCATGCTGGTGGAGCAGGCTGCCGAGTCCTTCCATATCTGGCGTGGCGTCAAACCGGACACGCGCAAGGTCACCAATATGCTGCGAGAAGTATTGGCCTGATTGATGCGTCTTTTATTCAAGATCATGGCGGTCCTGGTGGCCGCCATTGTGTTGTACAACCTGTGGATTTTCGGTCACATCGTCTACTGGCGCAGTCACAACCCCTCTGCCAGTGCCTTCATGAACGAACAGCTAGCCAAATTGCAGGAAGACGACCCCGAGGCCGAGTTGCGACAGAAATGGGTGCCGTACGCCCAGATTTCTCCCAATCTCAAGCGCGCACTGATTGCTGCCGAAGACGCCAAGTTTGCCGATCACGAAGGCTTTGATTGGGATGGTATCGAGGCCGCATTCGAAAAGAACCTGAAGCAGGGCCATATTGTGGCGGGTGGCTCCACCATCAGCCAGCAATTAGCCAAGAACCTGTTTCTGTCCAGCAAGAAAACACCATGGCGCAAGCTGGAAGAAGCTGCGATTACCGTGATGCTGGAAAAGGTGCTGGATAAACGTCGTATCTTCGAGATCTACCTCAATGTCATCGAGTGGGGGAATGGTGTGTTCGGTGCAGAAGCTGCTGCCCGCTACTACTTCCATACCAGTGCCGCCCGCCTGTCATCAGGTCAGGCCGCCAAACTGGCTGCCATGGTACCCAATCCGCGTTATTACGATGAGCATCGCAATGCTCCCGGTCTGATGAAGAAAACCCGCATCATCCAGCGGCGCATGGCTTTCGCTGATCTCCCCTGATATCGCGCCCCTTGCTGGAAGGCAAGGGGGGCTTCATGTTACAATCCCACTCCTGTTTTTACGTTCTGCCACACCGCAAGGCGTGGTATTGCACATGGACTTACCCAGTTATTCCATAGCCTCTGGCTTCCCTGTTTTTCCTGCTTGATTCTCGCCGTCACGACCGTGTAGCCCTGTCTCCGTCGCCACGGCGGAAGGAGTTGTGCTTGTCGGTTATCGAAAAAAAACAAACTGCTGAACGATTGAGTGAGAGCCTGGCCGAGGTGCAAAGGCTGATTGCGCTGCATCAGGAAGATGATGTCATCGCCCCGGCCAACTCACCCGCGCTGGATGAGCTGCAGCTAAGGCTGCAAAACCTGCATCCGGCAGATATCGCCTACATTCTCGAAGCCCTGCCGCTGGAAGAGCGGCTGTTGGTTTGGGACCGCGTCAAGGTGCAGCAGGATGGCGACATCCTGCTTGAAGTTTCCGATGCGGTACGGGAAACCCTGATTGAGTCGATGGCTCCGGACGAGCTGCTTGCCGCAGCACGCCAACTGGATACCGATGAATTGGCAGACCTGGCTGGCGATCTGCCGCGTCAGGTGGTCTACGAAGTGATGGGCGAACTGGACGAAGCCGAGCGCGAGCAGTTGCAATCTGCGCTGTCCTATCCTGAGGGCAGTATCGGTGCTCTGATGGACTTCGAGCTGGTGAAGATCCGTGCCGATGTCAGTTGCGAAGTGGTGCTGCGCTATCTGCGCCGCTTTGATGAGTTGCCGCATCAGACCGACAAGATTTTTGTGCTGGATGCCAATGAAGCCCTATGCGGAGTTCTGCCCTTGCGCAGCCTGCTGGTGGCTGATCCTGAAGCCATGGTGTCGGCCGTGATGGCAACAGAGGTCGTGTCCTTCCAGCCAGAAGACGAGGCGCGAGATGCCGCCCAGGCATTCGAACGTTACGATCTGGTATCCGCCCCCGTCGTCGATGAGCGCGGTGCCTTGATTGGCCGACTGACTGTGGATGAGATGGTCGATGTCATGCGCGAAGAGTCGGACAGCGAAGTCCTTAATCTGGCGGGTCTGAAAGAAGAAGAGGACCTGTTCGCGCCCGTGATCGACTCAGTGAAAAACCGCTGGTCGTGGCTGGCAATCAATCTGTGTACGGCCTTTGTCGCATCCCGGGTGATTGGCGCATTCGAACATTCCATCAATCAACTGGTGGCACTGGCAGCCCTCATGCCCATCGTGGCAGGTATCGGTGGCAACTCCGGCAATCAAACCATCACCATGATCGTGCGGGCACTGGCCATGGGGCAGATGCAGGTAAGTCAGGCCTGGCGTCTATGGCGCAAGGAATTAGGAGTCAGCATCATCAATGGCTTGGTATGGGGGGGTGCTATCGGCCTGATTGCCTGGCTATTGTATGGGCGCCTGTCACTGGGGCTGGTGATGCTGGCCGCCATGACGCTGAACCTGATGCTGGCTGCTACCATGGGTGTGCTGATTCCGTCCCTGATGCAAAAATTCGGGCGCGACCCGGCTTTGGGTTCCAGCGTACTGATTACCGCCTGTACCGACTCCGGCGGATTTTTCATTTTCCTTGGCCTAGCCACCATTTTCCTGCTTTGAATCATGTTGACCATTGAACAGGCACTGCGTTGCCATTCCCTGCCACGTCTTGAAGCACGCATGCTGTTGCAGCATGTTCGCCCTGGCCTGACTCATGCCCGCATGATTGCGGACCCGGACCTGCCGCTTACTGAAGAGGAGTCCGCGTGTTTCACTCAGTTGGCACAGCGCCGTCTGCAAGGCGAACCGATGGCCTACTTGTTGGGTGAACGAGAGTTCTATGGTCGCAGCTTCAAAGTTACGCCTGCGGTGCTGATTCCCCGGCCTGAAACTGAACATCTGGTCGACGCTGCTTTGCAGCGCGTGGGGCAGGTGCCAGCCAACGTGGTCGATCTGGGGTGTGGCAGTGGTGCCATTGCCGTCACGCTGGCGCTTGAGGCAAAAGAATGGCGGGTTCAGGCTGTTGACCTATCCCATGATGCGCTTGCTGTTGGCCGTGACAATGCCGATCGGTTGGGTGCGGTTGTCCGCTTTCATCAGGGGAGCTGGTATCAGCCGCTGGGTGAGCAGTGCGGCTTTGATCTGATTGTTTCCAACCCCCCTTATATTGAAAAGCACGATCATCATTTAGAAGAGGGCGATGTCCGTTTCGAGCCACGCATGGCGCTGACGGATGAGGGGGATGGGCTGGATTGCCTGCGCGAAATCATTGCCGGTGCGCCCGAACGTCTGAAGCCTGGCGGCTGGCTCATGCTGGAGCATGGCTACGATCAAGGCGCGGCAGTGCGCCAGTTATTGCAGCAGGCCGGTTTGCAGGCAGTAGAAACCCTGGCAGACCTGGCGGGACTGGATCGGGTATCTCTGGGGCAGATGCCGACTGTCTTGCTTGCGGTATAAGCGCTGTCGTGGTGTCGCACCTTGTGAAGACAGAGACAGTAAAGCCTGTGTCTTTATCTGGCAGAGGGGCGTGGGGGATTGCCAGCCAACAGTGGTTTTTTTGCCCTGTATCAAGGGGCAGGGTCAATTCCGACGGCATGCTGGCGCCAGTCTGAAAAATGTGATGTTTCTGGAATGATTCCTGCGACAAGTTTCCTGCCGATGGCGCAAGAAAAACTGGCGTCGCCCCCGATCAGCATAGAGATTTGGGGCGACGCCAGCTTTGGCAGGCAATAGCGGGTATTGTCTGGCGTTATTGCTTAGTGGTGGTGGCCATGTGCACCGTGAACGTGGCCGTGGCTCAGTTCTTCGGCGGTAGCGGCACGTACTTCGGAAACCTTGGCGACAAAGCGGATGGTTTGGCCAGCCAGCGGATGGTTGGCATCTACAATGGCTTTGCCATCTGCGATATCGGTGACACGGAACAGCAGCACGTCGCCGGTTTCCGGATCGTCAGCTTCGAACATCATGCCGACTTCGACGTCAGCCGGGAACACGTCCAGATCTTCGACACGTACCAGTTCCTCTTCCGGATCGCCGAACGCATCATCCGGGGTCAGCTTTACGTCGACGGAATCGCCAACGCTCTTGCCGTGCAGGGCTTCTTCAACCAGCGGGAAGATGCCGTCATAGCCGCCATGCAGGTAGGCAATGGGCTCTTCAGTTTTGTCGAGAAGGGTGTTCTCTGCGTCGAACATCTCGTAGTGGAGGGTAACGACGGTATCTTTGGCGATTTGCATCAGAAATTGTCCGGAATGAAATGAAAAACCTTGTCAGGGCGAGGTGCACATTGCGCCCCAGTCCTGCAAGCAATAGTGCGGAATGCCGCTTGAACGTATTGTAAACCATAGAAGGGCCCACAAGCCCGTGAAACTGCCATGAAACCGATGACATTGCTGGGGGGGCTCACCCCCGAAGAGTTTCTCAGCGAATATTGGCAAAAAAAGCCTTTGCTGATCCGTGGTGCGCTGACTGATGTTGGTCCGCATGTTGATTTTAAATGCCTGTCCGAGCTGGCCATGCAAGAGGATGTTGAGTCCCGCCTGATCGAGAACCGCAGCGGAAAGTGGCACCTGGAGCGCGGGCCATTCCGTCCCGCCCGTTTTCGCAAGTTGGGCGAAACCGATTGGACCATCCTGGTACAGAATGTGAACCATCACTTGCCGCACATCGACAAGATACTGTGGCAATTCGATTTCATCCCTTTTGCCAGGCTGGATGATCTGATGATCAGCTATGCACCGCCAGGTGGTACTGTCGGCCCGCATTTTGATTCCTATGATGTCTTCCTGTTGCAAGTAGGGGGCAAGAAACACTGGCAGATATCATCGCAAGCTGATGACGACTTTATTCCGGATGCCCCCATTCGTGTCTTGCAGGACTTCCGTGTGGAAGAGGAATTCGTGCTCGAGCATGGCGACATGCTGTACCTGCCGCCCAAATGCGCACATTACGGTGTTGCGCTTGAGCCGGGCATGACCTATTCCATCGGTTTTCGCGCTGCGCCGACGCAGGAGCTGGCAACACAGTTTCTGGTGTACATGCAGGACCATATCTGCCTGGACGGGCGCTATGCCGATCCCGAGTTGCAACGCCAGCCCGACCCGGCGCGCATCAGTGATGAAATGGTGGAGAAGGTCAGCCAGATGCTGAGCCAGATTACCTGGGATAAGCGGACGGTCAGTGATTTTCTGGGCCATTACCTCACCGAACCGAAGCCACATGTCTTCTATGACTCCCCGGATGAGGAGATGGACGAGGATGCGTTTGCCCAGGAAGTGGCGCGTCACGGAATAGAGCTGGATCGCAAGAGCCTGATTCTGTTTCATGATGCAATGTTCTATTGCAATGGCGAACTTCTCGAAATCGAACCAGGTGATGTTGCGGTGTGGCAACAATTTGCTAATCAGCGACACTTGTCGGCAGGCGACATTAGGCCGTCGTTATTGGATGTGCTGTACGAAGGATATCAATCTGGATATTGGCATTTTCCGCAGTCTGTAGCAAAATAACCACATCAGATGTTCAAATGTACACATGGCAAGGCATCTACCGGCCAAGCATCAGCGTTCAAACGCTCATTTTGCCGGTTATGCTGCGCTGCGGGAGGTTGCTGCGGGATTAGTGGCGTTTTTGCTGGTCTACCCCCCTACACAGCAATTTTTTTCGTGATACAATTTGCGCACTGAAAGATTTTCAGTCGCCCAGTCATTTCCAAATACAGCTTGGGCGATTAAATTGACGTCTTGTTAACTTATCTTTAAAGGTCAAGAAAAAATGAAACAGTCGCTCCTCGTTGCTGCCCTGCTGGCCGTTGCTCTGTCCGCTTGCGGTAAGAAGGCTGATGCTCCTGCTGAAGCTTCCGCTCCTGCTGTTGAAGCTTCCGCTCCGGCTGCTGATGCTTCCGCTCCGGCTGCTGACGCTTCCGCTCCGGCTGCTGACGCTTCCGCTGCTGCTGCTTCCGCTCCGGCTGCTTCCGCTGCTCAGTAATTCAGCGCGAAAGCACCAAAAACCGGCTTCGGCCGGTTTTTTTACGTCCAATGCTTGCTGCTTGCCGGCTGCGCATTGAACAGCGATATAAAAAAAGCCCGCAGATGCGGGCTTTTTGCTTTTCTACTACAGGCTTATTGCAGCTCAGTCTGCAACTTGGACAGTACCGATTTGGCAAAGCTGTCCGATAGCGGCTTGCCTTGCTTGTCCAGTACAGCAAGCGTACTGCTGCCGCTGGCGGCTTCCTTGACCTGGATCCGGTATTCCGGACCAGATGGGTTTGCTTTCTCGTCGGCATCCTTGCTCTTCCAGAATGCCAGGCTGGACCAGAATCCGCCGCCAGAGGATTCATCTTTCTTATCCATCTCGCCCTTGGCAGGCTTGACGAAGTAGAGGCCTTGCGAGCGATCGCGGTCATTGACAACCAGGCCGATACGATCCAGTGCCAGGCCAACACGACGCCAAGCACGATCAAAGCCATCATTGATGTTCAGTTTTCCATCAACAATGCTGTCTTTCGGTTTGTCGGCAACGACCTGGGTTTTCTTGACTGCTGCCTTGGCCTGTTCTTCGGTAATGCCCATGCGGATCATGAAGCGACCCAGCAGCTCGGCTTCCAGATTCGGGTCAACCGGACGCGGCTGCCACATGGTGTCCGATTTGCCTTCGTTGATGAAGGTTTCGTACATGCCACGATGCGAGAAGTAAATCTCGGTGCCATTGGCAGTTTTTTCCAGGCGGATACGGAATTTGTCGCGCTCCGGTGTGGACATGGCTCCGCCAAGGCCAACCGTTTCCATCAGCTTGCGAATGCCATCGGACGGCAGCTTGGCACGGTTTTCCGCCCAGTCGGTTTCCATGATGCCAAGGTCAGGCTCTTCGGTTTTGATGACAAAACCATTTTCCTGCCAGAAGGCTTTCAACACCGGCCACAGCTCTGCAGGGGACTTGCCCTTCACTTCGAGCCAGCGCTGGGTGCCGGCACGTTCCATGGTGATGTTGTCGATGCTGTTGACGGCAACGGTGTTGCCCGTCACGGCAGCCTGAACGGCTGCGGCTTGCTGGGTAGCCGCCACGGAATTGCTGCTGGCCAGGGCAGAAGCACTGCCGGTGGCCGGAATGACATATTTGTTCTGGACTTGCGGCGTGGTCAGGTCTGGCGGCACTTCCAGTGTGTTGCCCGCTTTGGGCGGTTCGGCGGACTTGTAGTCCAGTTTCTTTTCCAGCGGGTTGGAGGTGCTGCAACCAGCGAGAATGCCGGTTGCAAGCAGAATCGCGGCGGGCGCGCTTCGTTTCATGCGGACTCCCTTGTCGTCAGGGGGTTTAAATGAGTTCAGCCTGCTTCATGGCGGCGGTCAACTGCGGACGCAGATTTTCCGACATTACATGAAGGGGAAGGCGGATGCCTGCAGGAATCATGCCCAGCTCTTGCAGTACCCATTTGGCCGGAATCGGATTGGGTTCGGCAAACAGCTGCTTGTGCAGACCTTGCAACTTGTCGTTCAGTTCTCGTGCCAATGCCGCGTTACCGGCAATGGCGGCGTCACACATCTGGCTCATCAGCTTCGGTGCGACGTTAGAGGTGACGGAGATTACGCCATTGCCGCCACACAGCATGAATGCCATGCCGGTAGCATCATCACCGGAGTAAAGCGCGAAGTTTTTCGGAACACGGCTGATCAGGTCGCAAGCGCGACCGATATCGCCGGTTGCATCCTTCAGCCCGATAATGCCGGGCACTTCGGTCAGACGCAGCACGGTATCGTTGTTCATGTCGGCAACGGTACGGCCCGGTACGTTGTACAGGATCACCGGGATGTCGACACTTTCAGCAATTGCGCGGAAATGGCGGTACATGCCTTCCTGCGTCGGTTTGTTGTAGTAGGGCACCACGGAAAGAGTCATGTCGGCACCGGCCTGCTTGGCATGTGCCGCCAGTTCGATGGCTTCGGCGGTGGAGTTTGCCCCGGTTCCGGCAATAACCTTGACGCGGCCTTTGGCCTGTTTGATGACAGCTTCGACGACGGCGATGTGCTCATCAACGGCAAGGGTGGCGGATTCGCCGGTGGTACCGACGGCAACAATGCCGCTGGTGCCGTTGTCGATGTGGAAATCGACCAGGCGGGAGAGAGATTCGAAGTCGACCCGACCATCAGCGGACATCGGGGTGACCAGGGCAACCAAGCTACCGGTAAGCATAGTTCTGCCTATATCTAGGGATGAAGATTCAAAGTCTTCGATTGTAGCGGAATTCCCCTACGGGTCAAAAGCATGTCATCGCATTTGGTGCCAGGCACCGGATTGTCGTGCTGATGTGATAGAATCCACGGTTTTTCCGATACTTACGGCTGGATTGGCTGAAGGATCCCAAGCGTGATTACCACAAGCAATATTACGATGCAGTTTGGCGTGAAACCTTTGTTTGAAAAGGTTTCCGTCAAATTTGGCGAAGGCAACCGTTATGGCCTGATTGGTGCCAACGGTTCCGGCAAATCGACTTTCATGAAGATTCTGGGCGGCGACCTGGAGCAGACCAGCGGCGAAGTGGCCATTGAAAACGGCCTGCGACTGGGTAAGTTGCGTCAGGATCAATTTGGCTACGAAGACCAGCGCGTGATTGATGTCGTGCTGATGGGCCATACCGAGATGTGGGCTGCAATGAGCGAACGCGACGCCATTTATGCCAATCTCGAAGCCACCGAAGACGACTACATGCACGCGGCCGAACTGGAAGCCAAGTTCGCCGAGTACGATGGCTATACCGCCGAGGCGCGCGCAGGCGAGCTGTTGATGGGGGTGGGTATTCCTGTCGAGCAGCATTTTGGCCCGATGAGCGAAGTGGCTCCAGGCTGGAAGCTGCGTGTTTTGCTGGCGCAGGCGCTGTTCTCCAACCCGGATATCCTGTTGCTGGACGAACCGACCAACAACCTGGACATCAACACCATTCGCTGGCTGGAAAATGTGCTGAACGAGCGCAATTCCACCATGATCATCATTTCCCACGACCGTCACTTCCTGAACTCCGTGTGTACCCACATGGCGGATCTGGACTACAACACCATTCGCATTTATCCGGGTAACTACGACGATTACATGATCGCCTCCACCCAGGCACGCGAACGCCAGCTGTCGTCCAACAGTAAGGCCAAGGAACGTATCCAGGAGCTGCAGGAGTTCGTGGCACGCTTCTCGGCCAACAAGTCCAAGGCGCGGCAGGCTACTTCCCGTCTGAAGCAGGTGGACAAGCTGAAGTCCGAGATGGTGGACGTGAAGCCATCCAGCCGTCAGAGCCCGTTTATCCGCTTTGAAACCGACGATCGCTTCAAGCTGCATCGTCAGGCGGTAGAAGTAGAAAGCCTGAACAAAGCCTACGACAACAAAGTGCTGTTCAAGGATATGAGTTTCATCCTGGAAGCCGGTGCCCGCCTGGCGGTGATTGGCCCGAACGGCGCAGGTAAGACGTCTCTGGTCAAGTTGCTGGCTGGTGCATTCGAAGCCCGTCTCGCAGAAGGTCTGACTGCGGACTACGGCAATATCAAGTGGGCGGAAAAAGCGCAGATCGGCTATTTTGCGCAGGACCACGAAGCCGAGTTTGACAGCGACATGACGCTGACCGAATGGATGCGCGAGTGGGGCCAGGAAGGCGACGACGAGCAAGTCATTCGCGGCACACTAGGCCGCCTGTTGTTTGGTGGCGACGAAGTGACCAAGCCGGTGCGCGTACTGTCCGGTGGCGAGAAGGGCCGCATGCTGTACGGCAAGCTGCTGCTGCAAAAGCCGAACGTGATGATCATGGACGAACCGACCAACCACATGGATATGGAGTCCATCGAAGCGCTGAACATGGCGCTGGAAAAGTACAAGGGCACCCTGATTTTCGTGTCGCACGACCGTCAGTTCGTCAGTTCGCTGGCCACCCATGTGCTGGAGCTGGATGGCAAGGGTGGTTATGACTACTACACCGGCAATTACGAAGATTATCTGGCCAGCAAGGGCCTGGAATAAGCGGTAAGTCGCTCTTTCTTCAATGCCTTTGTCTTGTTGGCAGGCAGGCTAGAGCGATTGCTTTACCGACGGGAGCAGGTGCGCTATATTGCAGTGCGACATCGTGTTGCGCTGCAAAATAACAGCGCACGATGCTCCCGTTTTTTGTAGCACCAACATAATAACAACAAGACCAAAACAGGAACCCGATCTTGAATGGGTCGATGGTGGAGCCCGAAGGTCGACCCGGAACCGGGTTGCCTGCAACCTCAAGTTAATGAAGGAAGAACCATGCGATTGAAAGGGAAAGTCTCCATCATCACCGGCGCTGCCAGTGGTATCGGCAAGGCGACAGCAGAGAAGTTCATCAAGGAAGGTGCCATTGTTGCCGTCTGTGATCTGAACATCGATGCCGTCAATGCGGTGGTGGAAGAACTCAAGGCTCTGGGTGGCGAGGCTGTCGGCTATCTGGTCAATGTGACCGACAAGGCGCAGATCGCCGATATGGTTGGTGATCTGAAGAATCGCTTTGGCCGCATCGACGTGCTGGTGAACAATGCCGGCATCGTGATGGATGCCCAACTGATCAAGATGACCGACGACCAGTTCGACAAGGTAATCGACATCAATCTGAAGGGCGTTTACAACTGCGCTCGCGCCGTGGTGGATACCATGGTGGAGCAGGGTGGTGGCGTTATTCTGAATGCGTCTTCGGTAGTCGGCGTGTATGGCAACTTTGGCCAGACCAACTACGCTGCCACCAAGTTTGGCGTGATTGGTTTCGTCAAGACCTGGGCCAAGGAGCTAGGCAAGAAGGGTATCCGTGCCAATGCCGTATGCCCGGGCTTTGTGGCAACGCCCATCCTGAAATCCATGCCGGAAAAGGTTATCCAGGCCATGGAAGACAAAGTGCCGATGAAGCGTATGGCTGACCCGGCTGAAATTGCCAATGTCTATGCCTTCCTGGCATCTGACGAAGCCAGCTACATCAACGGCGCTGCCATTGAAGTAACCGGCGGCCTGACACTGTAAGCAGCAGGCGGTAGCAATGAAAACGCCCCGGCATGCCGGGGCGTTTGCTTGTCGGTGAATGATCCGAGCGTATTTTTAGTCGTCCAGCTCACTGTCATGGGCAAGAAGAGCCGCATCCACTTCACGGCGGTGCAGGTGTGGTGCAAACAGCTCGACAAAGGTGTAGGCAAAGCCGCGCAAGTAGGCATCCTTGCGGATGCCAATCTTGGTCGTGGATGGCTCGAACAGATGGCCGGCATCGATAATGTGCAGGTTTGCATCCCGGACCGGCTCGAACGCCATGCTGGCGATGATGCCAATGCCCAGGCCCAGGGCGACATATGTCTTGATCACGTCAGTATCAATGGCCGTAAGCACCACATTCGGGCTGAGGCCCTGATCGGCAAAAGCCTTGTTGATCTTGGAGCGCCCGGCAAAGGCAAAGTCGTACGTCACAATCGGATAACTGGCGATGTCCGCCAGGCTGAGCGGCCGATCCAGCTGTAGCAAGGGGTGATCCTGCGGTACCACTACGGAGCGGTTCCACTCATAGCAAGGCAGCATGGCCAACTCTTTGTAGAGCGCGATGCCCTCAGTGGCAACGGCCAGATCCGCTTCGCCGGAAACAACCATTTCGCAAATCTGGGTTGGGCTGCCCTGTTTAATGGACAGTTTTACCTTGGGATAGCGTTGCACGAATGCTGCAATGGTGGGAGGGAGGGCGTAGCGCGCCTGCGTGTGAGTGGTGGCAATGGTAAGCGCACCTTCTGATTCGCGCGAGAATTCATCTCCGACGCGCTTCAGGTTCTGCGCTTCACGCAAGATGCGCTCGGAAATGCGTAATACTTCCTTACCGGGTTCGGAAACAGACACCACGCGCTTGCCGTTGCGGATGAAGACCTGGATGCCCAGCTCATCCTCAAGCAAGCGGATTTGCTTGGAAATGCCCGGTTGGGAAGTATGCAGCTTCTCTGCCGCTTCGGAGACATTCAGACCCTGTTTGGCCACTTCGACCAGGTAGCGCAGCTGTTGCAGTTTCATAAGACGGGCATATTCCATAAAACCTGTAGGCATTAAATACTAACACAATATTCTTTTAGGTTTATATAAGGCTTGGGTAGGATGATGCCCTAGCCAGACTTTACCTATAGTGGAGCGCTCGATGAGCCTGGATGTGAAACTTGCAGCAACCCAAGCCTTGCTGACCGACATTGCCGCCAAACACCCAGATGCGGTGCTGGCCAACAGCTATGGCGCCGAAGACATGGTGCTGACCGACCTGATCGCCCGCCTGTCCCTGCCGCTGCAGGTGTTCAGCCTGGATACCGGCAGGCTGCCGACTGAAACCTATACGCTGATGCAGCAGGTTGCCGAACGTTATCCAGCGGTACCGGTAAAGGTGTACTTCCCGGAAACTGCTGCCACCGAGGCCTATGTCAATATGAATGGCATCAATGGCTTTTATCAAAGCGTTGAACTGCGTAAATCCTGTTGCCAGATTCGCAAGATTGAGCCGCTGAAGCGAGCGCTGGCAGGTAAGTCGGCATGGATTACCGGTTTGCGCCGTGAACAGTCTCCCACCCGGCAGGATCTGGGCAATCAAGAATTCGATACCGATAACGGACTGATGAAGTTCAATCCGCTGATCGAGTGGACCGAAGCCGAGGTTTGGGAATACATCCGTAGCAATGATGTACCCTACAACGCCCTGCACGACCAGCGTTACCCCTCCATCGGCTGCGCCCCCTGTACCCGCGCCATTACCGTTGGCGAAGATGTGCGCGCCGGTCGCTGGTGGTGGGAAAATCCGGAATCCAAAGAGTGTGGGCTACACATCAAGTCCAGCCCCCTCAAGCGCCCAGCATAAGGCTGGCCGGCCCTATCAGGCCAACCTTACTCAAGGACATTCAACCATGTACCGTTATGATGAAGTCGACCATCGCATTGTGCGCGAGCGTGTCGAACAGTTTCGCGATCAGACCCAGCGCTTTCTTTCTGGTGAACTGGCTGAAGACGAGTTCCGCCCGCTGCGTCTGATGAATGGGTTGTATGTGCAGCGCCATGCGCCCATGCTGCGCATTGCTGTTCCCTATGGCCATCTGGCAAGTCGGCAGTTGCGCAAGCTGGCCCATATTGCCCGTAAGTACGACAAGAACTACGCCCATTTCACCACGCGCCAGAACATTCAGTTCAACTGGCCGGAACTGGCTCGCGTACCGGATATCCTGGAGGAACTGGCCGAAGTTGAAATGCACGCCATCCAGACCTCTGGCAATTGCGTGCGCAATACCACGACCGATGCTTTTGCTGGTGTCGCTCAGGACGAAATGCTCGACCCTCGTGCCTATTGCGAAATCATTCGCCAGTGGAGCACCTTGCATCCAGAGTTTGCCTTCCTGCCACGTAAGTTCAAGATCGCCGTATCGGGCAGCGTGGAAGATCGCGCTGCTACGCAGGTTCATGACATCGGTCTGCATGTGGTACGTAATGAGGCTGGTGAAGTCGGCTTCAAAGTGATTGTGGGCGGTGGTCTGGGCCGTACTCCCATCGTCGGTGAGGTGGTAAAACAATTCCTCCCCACCCGACACTTGCTCACCTATCTGGATGCGGTGCTGCGCGTGTATAACCGCTTTGGCCGTCGCGACAACAAATACAAGGCGCGGATCAAGATTCTGGTCAAGGCAATGACGGTAGAGGGCTTTGCCGCCAAGGTCGAAGACGAATGGCTGCATCTGAAAGATGGTCCATCCACCCTGCGGGATGTTGATGTCGCCCATTACGCTAGTTATTTCACCGATCCGGCCTATGACCTGCTGCCATCCAATCCGCCAGAACTGGTGGAAAAGCAAGCTGCTGAGCCCGCCTTCGCACGCTGGCTAGCGCGCAATACCCGTCCTCACAAACAGGCCGGCTATCGTTCAGTCGTACTGTCATTGAAGAAGACCGGCGTACCGCCGGGCGATATCACGGCAGAGCAGATGGACGCCGCAGCCGACTGGGCTGACCGCTTTGGCTATGGCGAGCTTCGTGTGGCGCATGAGCAGAACCTGATTCTGCCGGATGTGCGCGAACGGGACTTGTATGAAGTATGGCAATTGGCCAAGAGCCAGGGCTTTGCCACCCCCAATATCGGCTTGCTCACTGACATCATCTGCTGCCCGGGCGGTGACTTCTGCAGCCTGGCCAATGCGCGCTCCATCCCGGTTGCCGAAGCTATCCAGACGCGCTTTGATGATCTGGATTATCTGTTTGACCTGGGTGAGATCGACTGCAATTTCTCCGGTTGCATGAATGCCTGTGGACATCACCATATCGGCAATATCGGTATTCTCGGTGTGGATAAAAATGGCGAAGAGTGGTACCAGATTACCCTGGGCGGTAGCCAGGGCAGCCATACCACCATTGGCAAGGTCATTGGGCCATCCTTTGCGCAGGCAGATGTGCCGCTAGCTTTTGAAAAAATCATGACGGTCTATCTTGAGCAGCGCACTGACGGGGAGCGCTTTATCGAAACCGTACGCCGCATTGGCCTCGACCCCTTCAAGGAACGTGTATATGCGAAGCATCATTAAAGATGGACAAATATCGCAGGACCGCTGGCAGGTGTTGCGTGCTGATGCCGAAGGACAATACCCGGCAGTCGCTGCAGATGTTGATGTCATTATCCCGCTGGGAGTATGGCTGGCCGACAAATCTGTTTGGCAGACCCGCGCGGGGCAGACCGCAGTCTGGCTGGCCCCGGACGAAGATCCGCAGCTGCTGGCTGCGGATCTGAACAGCCTTCCGCTAGTGGCTGTCGATTTCCCGGCATTTACCGATGGCCGGGGTTACAGCCTTGGTCGCCTGTTGCGAGAACGCTACAACTATGCCGGTGAGTTAAGAGCCCTGGGCGACGTGTGGGTAGATTTGCTGCACTATCTCTGGCAGGTTGGTTTCAATGCCTTCGAAATCAAGGATGGCAAAGACCTTGGCGGGGCATTGTCCGGATATGACACTTTCACGGAACGCTATCAGTCGACACATCGTGAGCCGGTTCCTCTGTTTCGTCGGCGTGTAACATCGCTGTGATAGTGTCGTGTTAATGACACAGAATTGCCGGATTGTTCAGTAAATGTGATGCTTTTCTGCAACATTTCATCGGTGTTTGCCGTCGTGCTGTGTTGACACCGGGTAGGCGCATTTCTATAGTGCCCGTTAACTGCATAAACACAGTTTGGCGCTTACCCTGTTGTTTGCAGTAGAATTGTCCGTGTGGTGTTTGCGTCAACCGCATCAATACCGATTCATAGATAAAAGAGGGAATAATATGACTAAACAGCTGAAACTGAGCGCCCTGGTTGCTGCTCTGCTGGTTTCCGCTAGCGCGTTCGCAGCTAAGCCGGGCTACACCGTAGATCAAACCACTGATGCCGTTTCCCGTAACAACTACGGCGAATGCTGGCACACCACCTACTTTGACAAGGCTAAGGATGGCCTGGTTGAGTGTGGCGATCGTGAAGCTGCCAAGCCGGTTGCTCCGGTAGCGCAAGCTCCGAAGGCTGCTCCGGTTTCTGTGAAGGAACATGTAACCCTGTCCGCCAAGGTTCTGTTCAACTTCAACAAGGCAACCCTGCGTGCTGATGCCAAGAACGAACTGGATCCGCTGGTTGCCAAGCTGAAGGCACATGCAGGTCAAGGCGTTCTGAATGGTGTTGAAGTTGATGGCTACACCGACTTCATGGGTAGCGACAAGCTGAACAACGCTCTGTCCCAGAAGCGTGCTGATGCTGTTAAGGCTTACTTCGTTGACGCTGGTGTACCGGCTGAGAAGGTTACTGCAGTTGGCAAGGGCAAGACCGATGCCAAGATGACCGACGAGTGCAAGGCCAAGTTCCCGAAATACGCCAAGAACAAGAAGCAGAATGCTGAAATCAAGGCCTGCATCGAACCGGATCGTCGTGTTGACGTGGTGATCGACGCAGTTAAGGTTACCACCCAGCAGTAATCTGCTTTGGTAAACCCCAAAAAGCCCCACAGACGTGGGGCTTTTTTGTTTTGTCACTTCTGATTACATGGCTGGACGCTACTGCTCCCCCACGGCTACAATCGTAAGTTTTCAGGATGCTAGGCGTCAGATGCAGGTATTTCTAGGAGATCCACGACGTTTCGGGCTCGCTGGCTGTGCATTGACCATCGGAAACTTTGATGGTGTGCATCTTGGCCATCAGCAGATGCTGCGGCGTCTTAAGAGCGAGGCTGATGCCCGGTCCTTGCCTACTGCCTTGCTGACGTTCGAGCCGCATCCTCGTGAGTTCTTCATCCGGAGCAATCCGCCGGCCCGTTTATCCAGCTTGCGTGACAAACTGAATGTTTTACAAGCATCCAGACTAGTCGATTACGTGTTTGTCTTTCGGTTCAATCAGCATTTTGCCAGCATGAGTGCGCAGGACTTCATCCAGGATGTGCTGGTGCGCGATCTGAAAACCCGCTATCTGCTGATAGGAGATGATTTTCAGTTTGGTGCAGCGCGCCAGGGAAATTTTGACCTGCTGTCAGCTTGCCCTCATTTTGTTACCGAGGCCATGCCGTCGGTACTGGTTCAGGGGGAGCGAGCATCCAGTACGCTGGTGCGCGACCGCTTGGCTGCTGGAGATCTTGATGCGGCCAATGCTTTGCTGGGACGCAGCTATCAGGTATCCGGCAAAGTCATGCATGGGCAAAAACTGGGGAGAACCATTGGTTTTCCCACGATCAATGTGCATCTGTCACATCTGAAACCCGCCTTGCAGGGCGTGTTTGTGGTAGAAGTAGACACACCGCAAGGGCGTAAGGGCGGCGTAGCTAGCCTTGGGCTCAATCCTACGGTCAGCAGCACGACTGATTACAAGTTGGAAGCACACCTGTTTGATTTTGCTGGTGATCTTTATGGCCAGCGCGTGACGGTGCATTTCCTGAAAAAATTGCGCGATGAAGAGCGCTACGACAATTTGCCAGCATTGGTGGCGCAGATAGAACGTGATGCCGCCAGTGCCCATACTTATTTGACCAGTTTGCAGCGAGAGCAGGCATGAGCATCGATTACCGTAAAACCGTCAACCTGCTGGATACCCCGTTCGCCATGCGAGGGGATCTGGCCAAACGCGAACCTGCCTGGGTCAAGCGCTGGCAGGAACAAAAACGCTACGATAAAGTACGCAAGCTATCCGCCGGTCGCCCAAAATTCATTTTGCATGATGGCCCGCCGTATGCCAACGGTGATATCCATATCGGTCATGCAGTCAATAAGGTGCTGAAAGACATCATCGTACGCTCCAAGACCCTGGCCGGTTTTGATGCACCCTATGTTCCAGGCTGGGATTGCCATGGTCTGCCTATTGAGCTGATGGTAGAAAAGCTGCATGGCAAGGCCATTCCGGCGGCCAAGTTCCGTGAGCTGTGCCGTGAGTACGCCAAGGAGCAGATTGCGCGCCAGAAGAAAGACTTCATCCGCCTAGGCGTTCTTGGCGACTGGGACAACCCCTATCTCACCATGGACTTCAAGACCGAGGCTGACATCGTGCGCACGCTGGGCACGATCTACAGCAATGGCTACCTGTTCAAGGGCGAGAAGCCGGTGCACTGGTGTATTGAGTGTGGCTCTGCGCTGGCCGAGGCTGAGGTCGAGTATGAAGACAAGAACTCCCCAGCTATCGATGTCGGTTTCCACGTGCTGGATCAGGACAAGCTGGCTACCGCATTTGGCTTGACTGGCGAGCAGGTGGCCGGCGCCATGGCCGTTATCTGGACAACCACCCCGTGGACCCTGCCGGCCAACCAGGCTGTTGCAGTCAGTGCTGCGCTGACTTACCAGTTGATCGACACGCCGAAGGGCAAGCTGATTCTGGTCAAGGAACTGGCGGAGTCTGCACTTGAGCGTTACGGCTTTGCCGATGCCAAGGTATTGGCAGAAACCACGGGCGACAAGCTGGAGATGCTGCAACTGCAACATCCCTTCTATAGCCGTACCGTACCGGTCATCTGCGGTGATCACGTTACGACCGATGCCGGTACTGGTCTGGTGCATACCGCACCGGCTCATGGTCTGGAAGACTTTCAAGTTGGTCAGCAATACGGACTGCCGATCGACAACCCGGTGGCAGATGATGGCCGCTACAAATCGACCACCGAACTGTTTGCCGGTCTGTCGGTTTGGGAGGCCAATCCCAAAGTCATCGAAACGCTGGAACAGCATGGCACCCTGATTCATCAGGCCCGTTTGCTGCATAGCTACCCGCATTGCTGGCGTCACAAGACGCCCATCATTTTCCGTGCGACTGCCCAATGGTTCATCGGCATGGACAAGCAGGGCAAGGATGATGTTGCCCTGCGTGAGCGTGCCAAGAGCGCCGTGGATGCAACCGAATTCTTCCCGGCATGGGGGCGTGCGCGCCTGGAAGCCATGATTGGCAACCGTCCGGACTGGTGTGTCTCGCGTCAGCGCAACTGGGGTGTGCCGATGACCTTCTTCGTGCACAAGGAAAGTGGCGAGCTGCATCCGCGCTCGCTGGCTTTGCTGGAGGAAGTGGCACTGCGTATCGAACAGCAGGGGATTGAAGCCTGGTTCAGCCTGGATGCGCAAGAGCTGCTGGGTGCCGAAGCGGCAGAGTATCGCAAGCTGACGGACACGTTGGACGTGTGGTTTGATTCTGGCTCGACCCACTTTGCCGTGCTCAAGCAGCGCCCTGAACTGGCCTGGCCTGCCGATCTGTACCTGGAAGGTAGTGACCAGCATCGTGGCTGGTTCCAGTCCTCCTTGCTGACAGGTTGTGCCACCATTGGTCGCGCACCGTACAAGCAATTGCTGACCCACGGCTTTGTGGTGGATGGCAAGGGCCTGAAGATGTCCAAGTCCAAGGGCAATGTTGTGGCACCGCAAAAGGTGAACGACAGCCTGGGGGCCGATATCCTGCGTCTGTGGGTGGCTTCCACCGATTACTCCGGTGAGCTGGCGATTTCCGATGAAATTCTCAAGCGGGTTACCGAAAGCTATCGCCGCCTGCGCAACACCCTGCGTTTCCTGCTAGCCAATCTGTCGGATTTCGACCCGCTGGAAAATGCGGTTCCGTTTGGTGAAATGCTGGAGCTAGATCAGTACGCCTTGCTGATGGCACGTCAGGTACAGGAAAAGGTAGTAGGCGAACTCTATACCCGCTATGCCTTCCACCATGCAATGCAAGAGGTGGTTAACTACTGCTCCGAGGATCTGGGTGCTTTCTATCTGGACATTATCAAGGACCGTCTGTACACCACCAAGGCCGACAGCCGTGCGCGCCGCAGTGCCCAGACCGCGCTGTATCATCTCAGCCGTAGCCTGCTGCTGATGATCGCTCCGGTACTGTGTTTCACTGCCGATGAGGCCTGGGAAGTGCTGACCAAGAGCGAGGAGGAGTCGACGCTCTATCACACCTGGCATGAATTCCCGGCACTGACCGCTGCCAGCGAGCAAGCCTTGCAGCAGAAGTGGCAGGCAATTCGCAGCCTGCGTGCACAGGTCAACAAGCAGATTGAAGAGTTGCGCAGTGCTGATCAACTAGGCTCCTCGCTGCAGGCCGAACTGGATATCGATGCCGCCGGCGACTTGTTCCAGCATCTGGCCAGCCTGGGCGAGGACCTCAAGTTCGTTCTGATCGTTTCGGCAGCGCGTGTCCGTGAGGCGGAAGAAACCCGTATCGCCGTGACGCCTTCTACGTATAAGAAATGTGATCGTTGCTGGCACTATCGTGCTGATGTTGGGTCCCATGCCGGTCATGGCGCAGTATGTGGACGCTGCGTCGAGAATATCGATGGCAAAGGTGAAGCCCGGGCGCATGCCTGATCGACCCTGAGTCTGCCCCCGGCCTTGTGCCGGGGGTGTCGACCGGTAAGGATGTAATCAAATGGAATCCGTCATGCAGGCGCCTCAAGCCAGAAACTGGACCAGATGGATGGGGCTGGCATTGCTGGTCATTGTTCTGGACCAACTCTCCAAGATCTATTTCAATAGTCAGTACCCGTATGGTGCTGTGCAGGATGTCATACCCGGCTATTTTGGCTTCACTCTGATCTACAACCCAGGTGCAGCATTCAGCTTTCTGCGTGATGCCGGTGGTTGGCAGAAGTACTTGTTTACCCTGTTGGCACTTGCCGTGTCCGGCTACCTGGGGTGGAACATCATCAAGGGGCGTTTCAGCCGCCTGATGAATGTGGCCGCCAGCTTCATCATTGGTGGGGCCATTGGCAATGTGATCGACCGGTTGGCATATGGACATGTTGTCGACTTCATCCTCGTCCACTATCAGCACAGCTGGTATTACCCAGCTTTCAATCTGGCAGACTCCTTTATCTGCGTCGGCGCCGTGCTGATGGTGCTCGACAGCATGAAGCATGCCAAACCGCACTGAACCCGTTTTTTTGCCATCGTTGCCTGATGGCATTTTGCAAGGATTACTGATGACGAAGACCATCATGCTGGCCAACCCGCGCGGCTTTTGTGCCGGGGTGGATCGGGCCATCGCCATCGTCGAGCGCGCCATCGAGAAGTATGGTGCGCCGATTTATGTGAGGCATGAGGTGGTACATAACCGCTTTGTCGTGGAGGACCTGCGTGCCAAGGGTGCCATTTTCATCGAGGAACTGAAAGATGTTCCGGCGGGAAGCACGCTGGTGTATTCCGCGCACGGTGTACCACTCTCGGTACGCGCCGAGGCCGAAGCGCTTGGGCTACTGGTTTTCGACGCAACCTGTCCGCTGGTCACCAAAGTGCATGTCGAGGTCAAGCGCATGCACAAGGCTGAGATGGAAATCATCATGATCGGTCATGCCGGCCACCCGGAAGTGGAAGGCACGATGGGCCAAGTTGATAGCGGCATGTATCTGGTAGAAAGTGTGGCGGATGTCGCCAGTCTGGAAGTGCGTAATCCGGTTGCACTGTCTTATGTGAGCCAGACCACGCTGTCGGTGGATGAAACCCGTGACATCATTGCTGCACTGAAGCAGCGTTTTCCATCCATCAGCAGCCCGAAAAAGGACGATATCTGCTATGCAACGCAGAATCGTCAAGACGCAGTGAAGGTGTTGTCAGACCAGTGCGACATCATCGTGGTAGTCGGCTCGCCCAATAGCTCCAACTCCAATCGCCTGCGCGAAGTTGCTGCGCTGCGTGGGGTGGATGCCTATATGGTGGACAATGCCTCGTTGCTCAAGCCAGAGTGGTTTGATGGTAAGAACCGGGTCGGCGTGACTGCCGGTGCCAGTGCTCCAGAAGTGTTGGTTCAGGCGGTGATCGAGCAGATTCGGAGTTATGGTGCAGAAACCGTGGCCGAACTGAGTGGGGTGGAAGAGTCTACCGTGTTTGCCCTGCCACCAGGTTTGCGTGATCAGTAATTACCCATGTTATCTAAAGTAAAGGCTCTGCAATTGCAGAGCCTTTTTCATGCCATATAACCGGCGTATCAGCTGGTATGTTTTAGTTTGCCACCATAGTGGTGCGTCACTTCACTGGCTGCACGCATGACCAGTGAGCCCAGATGGGTGATGCGCTCGTCCGGTATCCGCGACTTGGGTCCTGAGACCGAGATGGCGGCAAAAGCCTCGCCGCACTCATCATAAATGCAGCTGGCAACGCAGCGCAGGCCTATCGCATGCTCACCATCATCAAAAGCAAATCCCTGTTTCTGGATTTGCATGATTTCCTGTTTCAGTCTTGCTGGTGTGGTGATGGTATGTTCGGTGTACTGCGGCAGGCCGGTTTTTTGCAGAATACGACCAAGGTGGAACTCATCCTGCGCAGCTAGAAAAGCCTTGCCCGCCCCGGATGCGTGCAAGGGCAACCGACCCCCAATCGGGGCGAGCATGCGCATCAGCTCTCGACATTGCACTTGCCCTATCACAACGCTTTGCCAGGCATCAGTGTCGAATACCACCAGATTGCTGGTTTCTCCTGCCGCCTCCATGACTTGCCGCAAAATCGGCATGGCCATCGTGGACAGGTCGCGGCTGCTTAGAAACCCGCTCCCAACGGTAAACGCACGCACGCCAATACTCCACAGCCCAAGGTCGCCAGTCTGCTTAACAAAACCCATCTGCTGCATCGTTGTCAGTAGCCGGTGCGTGGTGGAGTTCGGTAGGCCAACCTGCATGGAAAGATCGGTCAGCATGATGCCGGCAGGTGCTTCGGCTATCCGCTCCAACAGAACCAATCCTCGGGTTAGCGATTGCACTTGGCCGGTGCTGGCAGTGCCCCCCTCATTGCGCTTAAGTACATTGCTGCGAGTGGGGGTATCGACTTTGCTCATAAATCCTCGTTGCTGATTGTGGATTGGGCGCTCTTAACCGCTGCAATTTTACGCCTTAGGTACAGTTGAGAGTAGTTATAGCTCAGTAATGGCCACTTTTTGTTCGTTTTTAATAAAATTTGGGATTTATTTCCTTTTGTTTGTATTTTGTAACATCGTGAAAAATAAGCAATAAAATTGAAATTTTTAAAAAATGGAAACAGTTTTCATTGTTTGTTGACGGGTGGTTTGCATTGCGGGATAGTTGCCGAATATCCGGGTCATGACCAATGTGGTGAGGCCTGCTTAACTCAGGAGCTATTCAATGGCCAAAATGCGAGCAATCGAGGCGGCTGTGCATGTGCTTATCAAGGAGGGGGTGACGACGGCATTTGGTGTGCCGGGAGCGGCAATCAACCCCATGTACGCAGCAATGAAAAAAATAGGTGGCATACGCCATCTGCTGGCACGCCATGTGGAAGGCGCTGCACATATGGCAGAAGGCTTTACCAGGGCTGCTCCTGGCAATATCGGGGTTTGCATCGGGACCTCTGGTCCTGCCGGTACCGACATGATTACTGGCTTGTACTCCGCCGCAGCCGATTCCATTCCCATTCTCTGTATAACGGGTCAGGCACCGCGTGCGCGTTTACACAAGGAGGATTTTCAGGCGGTTGATATCAAGGAAATTGCCCGTCCAGTCGCGAAGTGGGCTACTACCGTCATGGAGCCAGCCCAGCTTCCTGGTGCCTTACAACAGGCATTTCATCTGATGCGCTCCGGGCGTCCAGGGCCTGTTCTGCTGGATTTGCCTTTCGATGTGCAGATGGCGGAGATTGAGTTTGATCCAGAAACCTACCAAGCCCTCCCAGCATTCAAGCCACAGGCCTCCCGTCCGCAAGTGGAGAAAGCACTGTCCATGCTGCTGCAAGCGGAGCGTCCGATCATCGTGGCTGGTGGTGGAGTCATCAATGCCAATGCATCAGCACTACTCACCGAATTTGCACAGATTGTTCAGATTCCGGTGATTCCTACATTGATGGGCTGGGGCTGTATTCCCGATGATCACCCCTTGATGGTTGGTATGGCTGGTTTGCAGACATCACATCGTTATGGCAACGCCACTGTGCTGGCTGCCGATTTTGTCTTTGGTATTGGCAATCGCTGTGAATCGCCCCTTCTTTCCTAGACACTTCGAGAGCCTCACACTAGGCCCCACAA
>NZ_JBMDJV010000031.1:0-52530 GCF_057809375.1 Aquitalea sp. FG25 | reverse complement strand
CGTTATAGGTTTGGCTGCCGCTCAGGGTGACGGCCAGCGGGTTGATGGTCATGCCGCCGCTGGCACCGGTCAGGGTGTAGTCGCTATTGCTCAGCGACAGGCTGTTGAAACCCGACAGGGTACGGCTGCCTGCATGGATGCTGTCCAGCGTGGCGGTGCCGCCCACGGTGACGCTGTCGCCGCCGATCAGATTGCTTACCGCCAGATTGCTGCCCTGCGCCGTCGCCGTGCCGTTATAGGTTTGGCTGCCGCTCAGGGTGACCGCCAGCGGGTTGATGGTCATGCCGCCGCTGGCACCGGTCAGGGTGTAGTCGCTATTGCTCAGCGACAGGCTGTTGAAACCCGACAGGGTACGGCTGCCTGCATGGATGCTGTCCAGCGTGGCGGTGCCGCCCACGGTGACGCTGTCACCACCGATCAGATTGCTTACCGCCAGGTGGCTGCCTTGCGCCGTCGCCGTGCCGTTATAGGTTTGGCTGCCGCTCAGGGTGACCGCCAGCGGGTTGATGGTCATGCCGCCGCTGGCACCGGTCAGGGTGTAGTCGCTATTGCTCAGCGACAGGCTGTTGAAACCCGACAGGGTACGGCTGCCTGCATGGATGCTGTCCAGCGTGGCGGTGCCGCCCACGGTGACGCTGTCACCACCGATCAGATTGCTTACCGCCAGGTGGCTGCCTTGCGCCGTCGCCGTGCCGTTATAGGTTTGGCTGCCGCTCAGGGTGACCGCCAGCGGATTGATGGTCATGCCGCCGCTGGCACCGGTCAGGGTGTAGTTGGCGTTGTCGAGTGTCAGGCTATTGAAGCCAGACAGCGCACGGTTGCCCACATGGGCGCTGGCCAGGGTGGCAGTACCACCGACCGTGACGCTGTCACCACCCACCAGGTTGCCAACCGCCAGGTTGCCGCCCTGCGCAATGGTTGACCCGTTATAGGTTTGGCTGCCGGACAGGGTGACTGCTCGTGGTTGAATCGTCAGCGTACCGTTGGTGTTGCCGCTGCTTGCCAGCACATAGTTGGAAGCGCCCGAGCCGGTAAGGCCGGTGACTTTTTCTACATAGCTACCGACCGCTGTATTGGCAGCCAAGGTCACGCTGGATCCGCCTTGGGTAAAGGCGCCCACGGTACCGAACACCTGATCGTTGTTAAGGATACCCGTCAGGGTGGAGTTGCCCAGGGTTGCCAGCGTGCCATAGGTCGAGAAGGCATCTGCAACGGAATAGCTCAGCGAGGTGTAGAGGATTGCCGGCTGCAGGTTCAGCGTGCCCGTGTGGTACTGGATGGTGTAATTACCCAGCCCGGTTCCGGTTGCCGCCGCCGGGGTGATGGTGTAGTTACCGACTGCAGTCGAGGCAGTGGTCGCCGTCAAACCGCCCGGTATCGTTTCAGTCAAACCGGTAATGGCATCACTGTTGACAAGACCGGTTTGCGTATAGCCGGTGTTGAGCGCGGTTGACAGCGTATATGGTGTTCCATAGGTGGCGGTTTGATCGCTGGCGGTGATGATTAGGGTGGCAGGGTTGACCGTTAATTGGCCGCTATTGGTAAACGTGGTTGCACCATAACCGTTGCCAACGCTTAGCGTTCCTGCGGCCCCGCTAATCGTATAGGGGCCACCTGCCACGGTGGCACCAACAGCCGTGCCACTTGAGGACATGCTCGGCGCACCGCTGTACACCATGGCTGCGGTATCGGCAAGATAAGCGCCACTTACCGCCGGCTGTAGGCCGCTGATGGTGTAGTCGGACTGGATAGCGGAAGAGGCATCAACGCCATAGGTCTTGCTGCCGTTGGTACTGGTAACCGTCAAGTGCGGCTGATAGGCAAAAACGTAGCGGTTGCCGCTGGCGCTTACCGAGGCACCGGCTGCGGTATTCCACACCGCCGTGTTATTACTATTCAGATTGCCGAAGGTATCCCCACTCGGGCCTGCCGAGTACACCAACCAGCTACCATTGGGAACAGACAGCGCACTTGCCCCGGCGTTATTGATGAAGTTACCGCCGGTTTGCAGCGTAATCGTGCCGTTGTTTGCGCTAGCGGTGAGTGCGGCACCGCTAGACAAGGTAATCGATCCGTTCTGGGTTCCGAGGTTTTTCACCGAGATACTGCCAGCACCGATACTGCTGGCCAGCGTGATATTGCCAGCCGCGTTGTTGGTGTTACCGGCCCCATTATCAAGCGTGATGTTCACCATGCCGCTACCAGCCGACAGGTTGGCACCGGAGGCAACCGAGATGGATGCCGCTCCACTATCGCGATCAGCATTGACCACGTTATGAGAAGCGGTGTCGTTCGCAGTCAGCGTCAAATCACCATTGCCGGTGTCGATGGCGGCATTAACCGCAATACTGCGGCCTGCATCCAGAGTCAGGCCCGCTGTCGAGCCCGAATTGGCCGCAATCGCGCTGTTGACGGTGATGTCGTTATTGGCCTGCAGCGTGACAGAAGTGCCGCTGTTAAGGGTTTGCAAAATCAGGCTAGGCGCAATGGTAACGTCAAGCCCGGACATGAACCCATAAGTGAAAAGGGTGGGATCAGTAAACGCCAGCGTCACCGTTCCGCTGCCATCACTCGGCCGCGCCACCAGGAACTCCTTGGCGCTATTAAGCGCAGATACGGTCTGGCTACTGTTAGCGGTTGCGCCGGCCAGGCTGTTGCCCGTGTTGACGGTTCCGGTGATGCCACCGGTGGAATTGCTCCAGGTTGCCGCGCCACGGCCGCCGTTCCAGCTCGGGCTGGAAATGACATAATCACCGCCGGACAACAGCGCAACACCGCCACTGCCAACCTGATCGCCAGCGGTGCTACCAATCAGACTGTTACTGGACGATACCGCTCCAGTTACCGCGCCACCGTAGCTGACATAAGTCACCGCACCAGCCTGGCTGTTCCATTGGGAGCTGAATACCAGGTAATTATTGCCGCTGACATACTGCATGCCACCATAGCCAACTTGGTCGCCACCTGTGGTCGAAATCGAGAAGGTACCATTGCCTTGGGCATAGCTTGATAAGGTACCTGCCGTTGAACCAACCAGGCTGTTGCTGCTACCGACTACGCCGGTAGCACCACTGCTACCATTGCCGTAGGAAACAGCACCACGATTGTTGTTCCACAGCGGGCTGAACACGACATAGTCGTTATTGGCCTGTACGACGACATTGGTCATCCACAGATTTTGGTCGCTCTTATAGAAATAATTGGCGGAACCGCCGGTGCCAATCGCGTCGCCGTTCTCATACTGCTTGTAAACGTTTCCACTGTAGTTGTAGGTATTGACGGTGCCTGAATATTGACCGACCAAACTATTGGAAGACGACACATCACCTACCGTTGCCGATGAGGGATTGATAAAGGAGATCGCCCCCTTATTGCCGCCCCATAACGGACTCAAAACCAGGTAATTGCTACCGCCATTATTGGATAAGGTCAGAATACCGCCAGAACCAACCTGATCGCCGCCAAACAGACTAACCACGTTACCGCTGACCGAACCGTTGAATTGTGTAGAAGCAGTGGAGCCGACCAGACTATTGCCCGATGTCACATTGCCGGATGTGGCCTGCGCTGCCGTCATCAGCGTAACGGCACCTTTCTGCTGCGCCCAGTTGGGGCTGAGCACAACCCAATCACCATTGCTCAGATTGACGATGCCACCACTGCCAACTTGATCGCCGCCAAGATTGTATGGATTGCTGCCCCCCAGTATCCCCGTAGTACCAACAATACTGTTGCTTGAGCTGACGCTGCCGGTTACGCCTGCGCTGCCGCTGCCACGGGTAACCGCACCGCGATAACTGTTCCACACCGGGCTGAGTACGACATAGTCGTTATCGCTCAGGCTGACAATGCCGCCAGAGCCAACGTTGTCGCCGCTGCTGCTGCCCACCAGGCTGTTGGATGACGATACCGTACCGGTAATGCCACTCGTGCCAGAGCCGAAGGTGACTGCACCTTGATGGCCATTCCAGGCCGTGGCAGTCACCACATAATTACTATTACTGAGTTTGGTGACACTACCAACCTGGTCGCCACCGCTGATGGAATTCTGGTGATAGGTGGAGTCATAACCGGTTGCCGCGCCTGCCGTGCTACCCACCAGCGAATTACTGGACGATACCGCGCCCGTCAAGGGTGAGGTCAGCGACATGAAAGTAACCGCACCTATGTTGCTGCTCCAGTTGGTACTGGACGCCACGACATTGCCGTTACCCAGATCAGTTACCCCACCAGAGCCAACGGCATCGCCGCCATAGTAAGCGCGATAACCATAGTTGGAGGTGTAGTAGGTGTTGCCGCCGCTGTCGCCAATGCCTTGGGTTGTCCCCACCAGGCTATTGGCAGCACTGACGGTACCGGTCACGCCGCTGGTACCGTTACCGATGGTCACCGCACCGCGCCCATGCCCCCAGGCAGACGAAACCACGGCATAGTAGCCGTTGGACAGCGCAACCACACTGTTACCAACACTGTCACCGTTGTAGTACCCATAGCTGGTACCGCTATTGGTACCGTTAGAGCAGGAAATGCTACATGTGGCGGAATACCAGGTACCCGCATTACCAACCAGGCTATTGGAAGCGCTGACCGCACCCGTCAGCCCCGAACTTTTATCAATCAGCGTTACCGCACCCGCGTTCTGGTTCCAATACGGGCTATCCACCACAAAATTGCCATTGCTCAGAATGGTGATGCCATTGGAACCAACCTGATCGCCACCCAAATTGTTATTTGCGACAATGGTGCCATGGGTACCAACCAGGCTATTAGACGATGAGACGACGCCCGAGACGCCACTAGCAGCACTACCAAACGTGACCGCCCCCATGCCGGTATTCCACTGCGGCGCGATGGACACGTAATTGTTGTTGGGCAGCAAGTTGACGTTGTTACCGATATAATCATTCGCCGTACTACCCAGCAAGCTGTTGCTGGACGACACCGTGCCGGAAAGACTACCGTTGGCGTTCACCCAAGAGATGGCCCCCGCAGTGCTGTTCCAGCTCGGACTGAGGATCAAGAATGACTTGGTGGTATCGTTGACCAGCGGGGTACCGATGTAATAGGTGTTGTACCAATTCTGATAATTCAGGAACAACAAGCCACCGCTACCCACTTGGTCATTCGCATGCGAGCCCTGCAATGCAGACATCAGCCCGCCGGTCGTGCCGTTATAAAAATACACCGACCCGGCACTGCTATTGCCTGCTACCGTATCGCCCGGTTTGGTCACCACGTAGCTGCCATTGCTCAGTTGCACCGCAGCAGTACCGAAACCGGAGCCGGAACCGGCATTCGGGTCGATCAGATTGGCACTGGCAACATCCCCGGCAGTGGCACTAATGGTAATGTTCTTCGGATCCAGCAACAGTCTGCCTGCAGCCCCTGCGGGAGCACTGGCGTTCGCCACACCACCATAGACAAGCTGGTCACCGCTCGACGCTTCAATCAGGCCACCATTTCCACCTTGCTGGCCAGCCCGTGCGTTGACGGTACCCAAGAAGGTGGTTTTCGTATTTGACCAGACCACAACCTGGCCACCATCACCAACACCGGTGGCATTGGCGGCAAGCGTAGTCGAGGCATTGACGACGGTGGTATCCGCCGTTTGCGAACCACTACCATGCAGCCCACCGCCGATATTGATTTGGCCCCCGCCCTGCACACCATTCGCTTCAAAATCAGCGGCGGCAAGCGCTACCCGCTGGCCGAGTGCAGAAATCGTTCCGCCTCGCTGCCCATTGGCAGTGACTTTCCCGGAGCTAAACAGCGATCCCGCGCTTGTCAGCTGCACCGTACCGGCTACTCCGTTGGTGCTATTGGCTGAGGTTTTTGCCGACGCAGTCTGAATCAGATTACCCTGGGTAGACAAAGCCACTACCCCGCCCGGCCCGGCAAGGCCGTCCGCACTGATCGTGCCGGACTGTAACAAGCCAACGCCCTGCACCGTGACATTGCCACCACTGTCGCCGTCCGCATGAATGGCACCAGACTCAACAATCTGCCGCCCAGAGACCGCGATATTCCCCGCTGCACCGCTACTCGACGACGCGGTGATCGTGCCGTCCAGCAGAACCACGCCATTGCTTCCGTTATGATCCGCAGCTGCCTGTACGCTTATCGAGCCGCCGGCACTACCCGCGCTACCCGCAGAGGCATCCAGCGTTGCACCGCTGCCCACCTGCACCGTGCCACCAGGCGCTGACAGCCAGATCTGACCACCCTGCCCACTGACTTCAGTGGCACGAATCAAGCCTTGGGTATTACCTGCGAGCGCATAGACATTACCATTCTCGGTACGAAGTTCCGCTGCGGTCGCCTGGAGCAGGCCTGCATTAGTCACCGAGGTCGACGTGCCGCCCAGTCCGATGACAAAGCGTCCATCCTGATCGGCCTGGTCTTTCACCAGCACCTGATAGCCCCCCAGCAACCCAACCCGGCCATTAGCAGCCTGAATCTCACCTTGATTGGCAACCTGAGCCGCAATCAGGATGACATCGCCGCCGGAGGCACCGATTTTGCCAAGGTTAGTCACCGAGGCTTCGGAATTGCCACTGAAACTCAGCGCACCGCCAGCCATGAAGTTGTTATTGGACAGATCCTGAGTCGAAGCAACGAAAGAGCCCCCTACCCGGACTTCACCATTGCGCCCAATGATGACGCCAGCGGAGTTAATCAGGTACACGCTGCCAGAGCTCGCCAGCAGGCCATCGATGACGGATGTCGGAGCGCCAACCGCAACGCGGTTAAGGGTTGCCCCAGCGCCGTTGTTGAATCGGACGGTTTCGTTGCCTGCAATCGAAAATGACGACCAGTCGATGATTGCACGGGCGGTATTCTGGTTGATCGTGGTTGTGCTGCCGGATGCGGCAATCGACGCACTGCCGGCTGAAACATTCCCCCCGACAGGAGCCGCCTCGGACAATGCGGAAGCCAATACCAGAGACAGCGTCACCAGGCTGCGACAGGATGAGCCGCCTTTGCGCTGGCTGCGCGTTGTTTCAGCCACTACGACATAACACCCGCGACTGTCATTCCATACTGTGCGATAGGCGCTGTTCACCCTGAGACTCCTTCATAGATGTGATAACCGAATTTACTTAAGTCAAGGGGACCATTGCCGCCATCAATAACTTTTCGTCATAAAACAAAACATACAAGCAAGCCACCGCCATGCAGGCATGGCATACATTGCTTCTGCGTGCACGATGCAAGGATCAGAAGCATAACCGGCAAAGTAGAGGTAGATACATTTGGTGATGCGGACCAGATGGCACCGCGTGCGCAGTCAAAACGCTTCACCTTGCATATAACTGCAACTCACCCATAGGCAAAAATGCATCTAAATCAAAATAGATGCACAAAAATAAGCATTTAATGTCAAATATATAAAAATACAGGCCGAATTAAACCACAGCGGCCACCCTCAAAAAGCAGTCTCAGTTGGTAATTTCCGCGCAAATTGCGTCACTTTTACTCTATTTCGATCTAACTTATCCGAGGTGAGCGTGCTATTGATACGACTTTAGATGACAATGTTTTTTATATCATGGTGTTGTATCCGTCAAGATAAATCCCAAGTGAATAGTGATTCTCAAAACCATCCAGTATCCCCTGCCCGCCAGCTACTGAATCGTCTCTGCTGCTCCAGATGCGTATACGCCCGAAATCAATACAGAAGCGGATGTCGAGAGCCTGGCGGTGACTGACGGCCTTGGCCTTGGCCGAAGCAGCAGCGGTCAACTGCCGTCACAGCTCCCTGCCATCACGCAGGGTGATTTCATTTTTAGGCGGCGGTAAGGTATCGAAAAACAGGATGGGACCTCCCTCCTCCATCACAGGAAAAGGTCGCGGCAAGGAAACGCGAGATCGCCAGTGATATCGCCAGTGATCCTGCGCTGCGGTGACAGTAAAAGTGCAAAGCAATGCTAAAACTGCGGCAAAGTTATCGTCAGGCAAAATCGAAAAACTTGAGGCAGATTGTTATGCAGGAAAAACATAAGGGACAACAAAAAGCCCCGAATAATCAGGGCTTTTTGTAGATATCTGGCGAAGGGGGAAGACCAAATTTAATCACAAAACCCCCTGTTTTTCTGGCATGTTTCATCAATCCCACACAGCTAGACAATCGCGTTTGTGTAGAACTGATTGCGCACTGGCAGTTGATGTATTCACAACATATAAGCCCATCTGCTTATTTTGGCCTTTCGCCAGAGGGCTGCGTGTCCAGAAAGAGTCTGTGACTCAATATCCTGCGGTCAAACCGAAATCCAGCATGACATTGGCCCCGGTCACCCCGGCACAGGCGGGAGACAGCAGCCAAAGCACATGGTCGGCCACCTCGGAGGGGGTCAGGAAACGGGCTTTGTCTTGTTGAGGATAGTGCGCCATCAGTCGGCGATAATAGCCTTCCGGATCGCCCTCGCCGTAACGCACCACCTGAAACTCCAGCATGGGAGAGAAAATATCGGACGGGCATAATGCGTTGACACGGATGCCACTGGGTGCCAATTCCCTGGCCAGCGCCTTACTCATGACGGTGACCCCTCCTTTGCTGGCGCAGTAAATGGCGGCACCGGCATTGCCGATCACGCCCGCATCGGAACTGACATTGACGATGGCACCCTGCGTCTCGCGCAGTGCCGGAATGGCACGGCTGCACAGAAAGAACACCGCTTTGAGATTGATATCCACGCAATGATGCCAATCGTCTTCGCGGGCCAATTCGCTTGGCCCTTCCACCCATACGCCTGCGCAGTTAGCCAAGCCGTCTAGCCGGCCATATTGCTGCAGGCTGAAATCAATCAGGGCTTGCGTGTTTTCAGCCTGGCGCAAATCGGCAGCAAAGGCCGCAGCGCCCAGTGCGTCGGCGCGCTGTTGCAGCCGATCGCGCTGCACATCGGTCATGACAACCTGCGCGCCCAAGGACAACAGTTTTTCCGCCACGCACCCACCCACCCCGCCGGCGGCGCCGGTTACCAGGTAGACACGTCCGGCAAACAAATCTGGCTTGAATGGTGTCATCCCTTGCGCTCCTGCAGACAGTTGGCACCATCCACCACCAGCATCTCTCCATGGATGTAGCTGGCGGCGGGCATGGCGAGGAATACGATGGCCGCCGCCATCTCTTCCGGGGTACCGGCACGCCCCATGGGGGTATGCATTGCGGCTTGCTTCTCCACCTCGGTCTGCGATGCCGTGGCCACCCAGCCCGGCGCAACGCAGTTAACGGTAATGCCCTTGTGGCCAACTTCCAGCGCAAGTGCCCGGCTCATGCCCACCATGCCGGCTTTTGCCGCGCTGTATGCCACCTCACCTGGGTTTGCCACCAGAGGGCCGGTGACCGATGCCACGTTGATAATGCGGCCATGGCCGCTTGCCAGCATGCCGGGCAACACGCGCCGCGTCAGCAAATAACAAGTGTCGAGATTGCGCTGGAGGGTTCTCGTCCAGTCGCTATCTTCCAGCCGGTCAAACGTGGTGAATGCTTCGGCCTGCCCTTCCTGCGCCATCCCCGCGTTATTCACCAGAATATCGATGCAAGGAAAGTCCTGCGCCACCCGCGCTAGCAAACGATCAACTTCCTCAGCAACGGTCAGGTCGGCGATATAACCCTGGGCCGCTATGCCTTGTTGTCGCAAAGCGGCTGCGCGATCGTGGATGCGTGGGCCTGTGGCACACAAGGCAACACGACAGCCCAGCTCGCCCAGCAGTCTGGCGGTGGCAAAGCCGATACCTTCTGCGCTGCCTGCACCGCTGATCAGCGCCGTCTTTCCTTGCAAGCTAAACAGCGGGTGCGCTGTTGCCGGATGCGTCACTGCCTTTGTCATGAAGCCATCCTTATGATCAAAAAATAACGTAACAATGAATATTTATCACAAATATCTTTGTTATGCGCATTTATTTGATCAAATATAGCAATGGCTTTATGTCTTGCCCTCAGTGTCTGACGTTAGCAACATGCTCTTGATGTCTTTATGCACGGCAGCCCAAGACTGAAAAACACCACATTGCAATCGGGTGCTTGCCCTAGCCTGCCGGTGCTGGATGATGATGTTTAGCCGCGACCGGGCATAGCTCTACTGAAATGCCGCGTTGAGTGTGAGGCGCTCGCGGTATCCAGAAATGGAGGGGCGATTCAACCCATCCCCCAAGCAAGGAGGGCAGCTCCTGCTCTGGCTCGACACAGGCATGCACGGGCAGGCTCCGGCTAGCGCTAACCCGGTCGACGAACGCTAGTGAAAAACGCAGATGGAGACAGGCCGAAGTGTTTTTTGAAGGCCACGGCATAAGCACTATGGCTTTCATACCCGCTGCTTAACGCGACTTGGGTAATGGGTGCACCTTCGAGAAGTTGGGCCATGGAAGACATCAGGCGCATCTGTTGTCGCCATCGTCCAAATGTCAGCCCTGTACTTTTCTGAAAGCGGCGATGGAAGGTCTTTGTACTCATGGCCAACTTCGCAGCCCAGTCATCGGCCAGTGCCGGATGAGATGGATCCTGGACCAACTGATCACATACGTACTGAATCTGAGCGTCAGAAGGCCAAGGCAGGTGAAATGGCAATGGACGCTGCAAGCCCAGTTCTTCCATGAACAAATCAGCCAGCAGTTGTTCGCGTCTTGAATGGATGGACTTGGGGTCGAGTAACGTCAACGCACCAATCAGCTCCCTTAGCAAACCGGAAACATGAAGGACGCAGTCTTCCGATGGCAAATGCTTTGCTGCACTTTCATCAATGAAGATTCCGTGCACTTCCACTGGAACCGTAATGACCAGGCGATGGGATATGCCAGGTCTCAACCAGACGGCAGCTGTCGGGGGCACCAGCCAGTGTCCTGTTGCAGCCTCAACCAGCAGCACCCCTTCGGCGGCATACAGCAGGTGTCCTCGGTGGTGTGCATGCTCTGGCACGATGTGGCCAGCAGGGTATCGGCCGACTACGCCGGTAACCGGGAAGGCCGAAGATTCGTGATTGCTAAGGTCCAGTAAGCGGGGGCCTGCTGATGTAGAGACAAATCCCATGTTAAATCCGAATGTCCATTTTGATAAAACATCTGTCCAAAGCTATGTAGATGGACAGGTATAGTCAAGCCTATAGTCCCATCAAGACTTCCTGAATCAGAAAAACATGCCTGCCTTCTTAGCTATTTCGCTACTGCTACTACGTCTGACACCCGGTCGGGGTCCGGACGCACTTGTCTGCGTCATGACCCATCCTGATTCCCCCTGACCCCGACCTAGGCCAGCTTGCTATCAGCAGGGGAATCAGGTGTTTCCAATTCCATTGTTGAGGTTTTCATGCTGGCAAATCCTTCTACCAAATATCATGCCTTTCCTGGTATCGACATGCCGGATCGGCAGTGGCCATCCTGTGTGCAGTCCCAGGCGCCCATCTGGCTTTCTACTGATTTACGCGATGGCAATCAGGCCCTGTTTGAGCCGATGAATCTTGCGCGCAAGCTGCGCTTGTTTCAGGAGCTGCTCCGCATCGGTTTCAAAGAAATCGAGGTAGGCTTCCCCGCCGCATCCCGTACCGATTACGACGTAATCCGTCACCTGATTGATACCGAACAGATACCGGAAGACGTCACCCCCATGGTGATGACGCAATTGCGTGAAGACCTGATCACAGAAACCGTGCGCAGCGTGCAGGGCGCACGCCGCGTGATCGTGCACTTTTACAATGCCATCGCACCGGCCTGGCGTGAGATCGTGTTTGGCATGGATGTGCCACAGATCATTGCCATGGTCGAACACCATATTGCCTTGTTCAAAAAGCTGATCGCTGACTATCCGCAAACGGAATGGGTACTCCAGTACTCCCCCGAAACCTTCTGCATGGCAGAACTGGACGTATCACTGGCCGTATGCAATGCCGCTATCCGGGCTTGGGATGCAGGCCCGCAGCGCCCCATGATCATCAATCTCCCCACCACGGTAGAAGTTTCAACACCCAATGTTTTCGCCGACCAGATTGAGTGGATGCATCAGCGTCTGGAGCGACGTGAGCATATCGTGCTGTCCGTGCACCCGCATAACGACCGTGGAACCGGTATCGCCTGTGCCGAACTGGCAATGCTGGCGGGGGCACAGCGGGTTGAGGGTTGCCTGTTTGGCAATGGTGAACGTAGCGGCAATCTCGACATCGTGACCTTGGCACTCAATCTCTACACGCAGGGCGTCGCACCCGGCCTGGATTTTTCCGATATTGCGGCGGTCGCCCGTATTGTTGAGGCGTCCACCGCCTTGCCAATTCATCCGCGCCACCCCTATGTCGGGGACCTGGTATTTACCGCCTTTTCCGGGTCACATCAGGATGCTATTGCCAAGGGCCTTGCCGCGCAGGAGCCTGACGGACTTTGGCGCGTTCCGTATCTGCCAATTGATCCGCACGACCTGGGGCGCACTTACGATAGCATCGTGCGCGTCAACAGCCAGTCAGGCAAAGGCGGAATTGCCTTTCTGCTGCAGCGTGATCATGGCGTGGTCATGCCGCGTCGCATGCAGATTGAATTCAGCACCATTGTGCAAGCGCTGGCAGATACAAATGAAACCGAGTTGACCAGTGAGCAGATCTGGACCGTGTTCGCGGAAACTTATCTGGCACCGGGTACTGGGGCCGATTGCGCCAGCTATCGGCATCATCGCTTGTTTGACACCCCCGAAGGCCAGGGCATTGAGCTGGAACTGGTATCCCCGGAGGGCAGCGTGTATACCCGCCAGGGTGTTGGCAATGGGCCCATTGCCGCAACTGTCGCAGCCCTTGGTTTGCCGCTGCGGATCGACCACTACGAAGAGCGAAGCCTAGGCGCAGGTGCCGATGCGTCGGCAGTTGCCATCGTGGAAATAGCATGGCCAGGGGTAGCAGGCTCCCGCTTTGGCGTTGGCATGCATCCGAACATCATCACCGCGTCAGTGCTTGCAGTACTGAGTGCGGTGGCCCGATGTTCAAAAGTAGCCGAAGAAAGAGCCGCGCTCTTGAACGAGTGAGCCACTTTGGTAGTGGCCGATTATTTGTGCCTAGCGAAGTCGCCGACCTGGCTGGTATCCCGGCAGGTCGGCCTAAGCGATCCTTCCGCGTCGGGCAATCAAACCACGTGCTATCACGGCCCTGCGCTGGGCGCGGTGGCTGTTATATCGTTCACCACCATGCTGCCTGTTGATTCACACGCATCACGAATCCCGGCGAGCGCCAACTTGAGTTCGCTTGAAAGCGCCTGCAGTTCCCGGATTTTTCGATCGACCACACCAATCTTGTCAACAAGAATGGCGCGCTTCTGCTCCGGCCTGAAGCTGTGATTGGCCCATGCGTCCAACAGCTCCTGGATTTCTCCCAGCGAAAACCCCAAAGCCTTGGCCTGCTTGATCAGGCCCAGGCGTCGCACAGTCGACGCATCGTAACGGCGGTAGCCGTGGCGACCTTCTGGTCCGCGTTCGGACCTGATAAGGCCTATCCGCTCGTAGAACCGAATTGCATCTCGCGTCATCCCTGTCTGTTCGGCCAACTCTCCGATCCGCACGATCAAACTCTCCCGATGAATTTAGTCTTGACCTTGGACTATACACCAATGTTTACAGTGTTCTTTCCAACAGCCTTGGCTGACATCCGCAACACCCCTCATGGGCTGACGATCAGGGAAAAACATGACGCAAGAAAAAATCGCATTTGTCACCGGAGCTACCGGATTGCTAGGTAATAATCTGGTTCGTTTACTACTGGCAGAAGGCTATCGGGTCAAAGCCTTAGCCAGATCCGAACAGAAAGCCAAGGCGCAGTTCGGGGCGCTAATAGGCAACCGTTTGGAGGTGGTACCGGGCGATCTCACGCATGTCGAGGGATTCGCAGCGGCATTGCAGGGCTGTGACCTTATGTTTCATACCGCAGCGTACTTCCGTGAAAGCTACAAAGGTGGCCGCCATCAGGCCGCCCTGCACAAGACCAACGTGGAAGGCACGCAAAGCCTGCTTAGCGAGGCATACGCAGCCGGCATTCGCCGCATGGTCCACATTAGCTCCATTGCCGTATTGGGCCGCAATGATGCTGGATTGACCGACGAGAGCATGGTGCTGGCAATCGAGGAGGCTCCGGATGACTATTACCGTAGCAAGATTGAAACCGACGCGGTGATATTCGCTTTTCTCGACCGCCATCCTGACATGCATATTTCTCTTGTCTTGCCGGGCTGGATGCATGGGCCGGGCGATCTTGGCCCCACTTCAGCCGGACAGTTTGTAGAAGATTATCTGCAGCAAAAAATTCCGGGCGTGGTCGATGCGGCGTTCTCGGTGGTGGATGCCCGCGATGTGGCGCAAGTCGCTTTGGCATCCAGCAAAACTGGGGAACGGGGCGAGCGCTATTTGGCTGCGGGCCACCCCGTCAGCATGGCCCGCCTGTTGCAGACCATGGAAGTTGTCAGTGGTGTAGCCGCCCCACGTCGCAAACTGCCGCGCACGCTGTTGTATGTCATCGCATTTTTGCAGGAAGTCTATGCTCGACTAAGTGGTAAGCCGGTATTACTCAGCCTGGCCATGGTAAACAACATGGCAAACGACTACGGCAGAAAATTCTCAGCGGAAAAAATCGGCAGGCGGTTCGGCCTGGGCTTCAGAACCCTGGAAGAAACGTTGACAGACGAAGTCAGGTGGACCCAACAAAGAGCCATGCGAGGGGATGTGTAGCAGCTTGCAAACTACTCACCGCTTGGTCAATGCGCGTCGTTGATCGTATCAAATGGGATAGGCGCCCGCTTTCCACCCAGAGCAGGCCGTGACAGCAAGGAGATGAACGTCCCTTCTGCTTGAGCAAGCGCTTTCCATCTTGTCAACGCACAGGGCGGCGGGGCCGCTGACGCCAGCGCTGCGTGAAGCACGCTCATATGGCAAGCTATAGAACAGACGCGGACGCGTTGCGCCAATGCGAATTCCCCCCTCTCTTTTGCGACTCGACATGCCCCAGAAATCAGCATCCACACGCCCGGACTGGGTGATGCACGCAAAGCCGATCGAAGGCATCGAGCGCATCGAAGCCTGGTTTCAGGGCAAAGCGTATGCCATGCATCGCCACGATACCTATGCGATTGGCCGCACGCTGGCGGGCGTGCAGAGCTTCAACTATCGGCGCAGCCGGCGCAACAGCCTGCCAGGCAATACCATGGTGCTCCATCCTGATGAAGCACACGACGGCCAGGCCGGTACGTGCGAAGGCTTCCGCTACCGAATGATCTACGTGGAACCCGTGCTCTTTCAGGACGTACTGGGTGGCCGTGCGCTGCCCTTTCTCGAAGGTGGCGTCACGGCCGATCCGCGCATTGCGGTGGCAACCGAAGCCTTGTTGCAACACGTCGGCCACACAATCGAGCCGCTTGAACAGAGCGACGCGCTGGCCGAACTCGCGCATGCGCTGGCCGCCGCCGCAGGCATGCCACGTGCACGAGGGAAAGGCGATTATCTTGCGGCGAGCCGGGCGCGCGACTATCTACAGGCAAACTTCACGCGAGTCGTCACGCTCGAAGAGCTGGAAGCCGCGATAGGCCGCGACCGCTGGAGCCTCTCGCACGATTTCCGCACCTTCTACGGCACGAGTCCGTATCGTTATCTCACAATGCGACGCCTTGACGCCGTGCGTGGCCTACTGCTCTCAGGCAGCTCGCTCGCAGGAGCGGCAACCGACGTGGGCTTCGCCGATCAAAGCCACATGACTCGACATTTTCTGAAGACCTTCGGCTTCACGCCAGGACGTTGGCTCCAGATCATGGCTAATGTGTCCCGCGATTGAATTCTCAGCCACGATCATTCAATACGGTGTTCCGGCGGCTGAGTATTCTCGGTGCATCCACACCCGAACGGAGAGAACGATGTCCACATCAACAGATTTCCACACTGCGCCCGCCGCGCGCGGCCAATGCGAGGCCATCGACCTGGCTGGCAAGATCGCGCTGATTGACGGTTACTGGCAACCGCGCGTCGTCGCGGAAATGAGCGATTACCAATTCAAAGTCGTCAAGCTTGAAGGGGAATTCGTCTGGCATCATCACTGTGATACGGACGAAACCTTTATTGTGCTGGACGGCGAGTTACGTATCGATTTTAGAGGCGGGCCATCAGGTAACGACGCGATAATACTGCGCGCCGGTCAGATGGCCGTCGTGCCGAAAGGTGTTGAACACAAGCCCAGTGCGCACGCCGAAGTCAAACTGCTGCTGATCGAGCCGCGTGGCGTGGTGAACACCGGAGATGGCGCAATAAACGAACGCACTGCCAAGAACGACCAATGGATTTAAGGCCCGCCGGATAACTGGTAAAACCCTGCGCTGCCAGTCAGCAACACAAAGGCGTCCGCTGTAAGGGGGACGCCTTTGTTGCATCTGCCGGTATCGCGCCGCTGCACAGTGTCAGAACACCGGCACCACCGCGCCCTGATAACGCTGGTCGATGAACTGGCGCACTTCATCGGTGGACAGCGCCGCCACCAGCTTTTTCAGCGCCGGGCTGCTGCGGTTGTCCTCGCGCGCGACGATGATATTGGCGTAAGGCGACTGGCGGCCTTCGCTAAACAGCGCATCACGCTTGGGTTTCAGCCCGCCTTGCAACGCGTAGTTGGTATTGATCAGCGCAATGTCCACCTGGTCCAGCACGCGTGGCAGGGTGGCGGCTTCCAGTTCCTTGATCTTGAAATGGTGGGGGTTGCTGCTGATGTCACGCACGCCGGACAGGATGTTGGCCGGGTCCTTCAGGCTGATCAGCCCTTGCTTGTGCAGCAGCAACAAGGCGCGGCCGGTATTGGACGGGTCGTTGGGAATGGCAATGGTGGCACCGTCCGGCAGCTCGCTGGCCTTGTGATACTTGTGCGAGTACGCGCCGAAAGGCTCCACGTGAATGGCCGCCACGCTTACCAGCCGGGTGCCTTTGGACTTGTTGAAGCTATCCAGAAAGGGTTGGTGCTGGAAGTAATTGGCATCGATTTCCTTGCCGGCCACCGCCAGGTTTTCCTGCAGGCCATTGCTGAACACTTTCACTTTCAACTCAATGCCCTGTTTGGCCAGCGCCGGTTTCACATGTTCCAGAATCTCGGCATGCGGTACCGCTTCGGCACCGATGGTAAGTACTTCGGCGTGGGCGGTGAGGCTGGCGGCCAGGCCAAACAAGGCCAGCCAGAGGCTTGCGCGTTTCATGCGTATTCTCCTGCGGAAGTAGAAAGGGAAGCGGCCTGCAATGCTTGCGGGGAAAGCAGGTCGGCATGGTGTCGGACGGCCACTTTGGGATGGGAGCGCAGCCGCCCTTTGAGATAGTTGTCACCCACACGGTAAAACAGCGGGTTGTCCGGGTCGGCCTCCGGGCCACGCGCTTCGGCAGCCAGCTGTGCCGGCAGTTGCAGCAGCGGAATGGTGGCATCCAGTCGCGGGCCGAGGAAAAAGGCCACGGACAAGCGGTCCTTGCCTGTCGGCGGACTCAGCACGCGATGCACATTAGCCCGCAAATACCCATCGGATGCCATTTCCAGCGATTCACCGATATTGACGATGAAGCTGCCCGGCAATGACGGCGCATCAATCCAGCCCTGCTCGGTTTCCACTTGCAGGCCGTCCTGGCTATCGTCTTGCAGCAACAGGGTAAGGAAGCCGCCGTCCTTGTGCGGCCCCACGCCCTGCCCGGCTGCGCCTTGCCGGCTGCCCGGATAACGGATGATTTTCAGATGCTCAACCGGGGCTTCGACAAAAGCATCGTCGAAAATGTCGACCGGCTGCTGCAGGGCTTCGGCAAAGGCACGCAACAGGCGGATGGAAAGGCGGGTGGTTTCCTGCTGCCAGTCCAGCAGCACCGGCTTGAGTTGCGGCAAGGCTGTCGGCCATTGATTGGGGCCTTGCAGACGCCACCACGGGTCCTGTGCTGCCAGGTCCGGGCGCGGGGGGCGCTCGGCACCGATATCCAGTTGTTCGCGCCAGTCGGCAGCGCCGCGAGTGCGTTCTTCTCCAGCACGGGTATAGCCACGAAAATGCGGCGAGTTTTCCATGTCGATGGCCAGCTTGGCGGCTTCAGACAGGGCAAAAAATGCGCGTGATGCCCGACGCAGTGCCGTCACTTTGTCAGCGGCAATACCATGGCCGACCAGATAAAAGAAACCGTGATCACGTGCCGCGCCACGCAGTTTTTGCAGCAGTTGCTGACGTTGTTCGGCGCAGCCATCCAGCAGGCTGAAATCGATGACGGGCAAGGCAAGAGGGCTTGGCATGACAACTCCGTAAAGCAGCACCACCGGGGTGCCGGGAAGCTTCACGATATGTCATGCCAATGGCAGTGCGAACCAAGAAAAACTGATTTGAATATCAAACCCATGACTGCAGCGAAACAGCCCTCAGGCTGCCTCGACACTGCCACCCAGATAGAACTGGTGTACGTCTTCACGCGCGGCCAGCTCGGCCGAGCTACCCGACAGTGCCACATGGCCGTTTTCCAGCAGATAAGCCTGATGGCTGTAATGCAAGGCCAGGTTGGCGTTCTGCTCGGCCAGCAAAAAGCTCACCCCTTCCTGCCGGTTCAGCACTTGCAGGATATCGAAAATTTCCTCGACGATTTTCGGGGCCAAACCCATGGAAGGCTCATCCAGCAACACCAGCCGTGGCGCGGCCATCAGGGCACGGCCAATGGCCACCATCTGCTGCTCGCCACCCGAGGTATAGCCCGCCTGCGCGCGGCGGCGTTCTTTCAGACGCGGGAAATACTGGTAGATGCGTTCCAGATCCTGCTGCAAGGCCGCGCGGCTGGGTTTGCGCACAAAGGCAGCGGTCAGCAGGTTCTCTTCCACGCTCAGGTGGGCAAAGCAATGCCGTCCTTCCAGCACCTGCACCAGCCCGCGCTGCACCAGTTCATGCGGGGCGGTGTGGCTGACATCCTGCCCGGCATAGACAATGCGCCCTTGCTGCAGGCAGCCGCGCTCGGCGGTTACCAGCCCGGCAATGGCCTTGAGCGTGCTGCTCTTGCCTGCCCCATTGGCACCCAGCAAGGCCACGATCTGCCCCTCATCCACCTGCAAGGAAACACTGCCCACGGCCAGAATGGCCTGGTTGTACACCACCTGAATACCTTCCACCTGTAGTAAGGGCTGGCTCATGATTCAACTCCGCAATCCGTCAAAAACCGGGTGATAAAAACCCGGCGCAGCAAGCCGCACCGGGCGTGAACGGGCTCAGGCCATCACGATTCCTTGCTGCAATCGCGCGGGGTAATGCCCTTTTCCTTGGCGTACTTGTGCGAGGAATTCTCGATGATGGGACGCAGCAGCTTGCGATCAGCCTGTACCCACGGCGAAATCACCTTCCACTGCTGGCCGTCCCACTGCTGGAAGCGCACCGCGCCGCCGCCTTCGTGGTCGGCGCAACTCAGTTGCAAGGGTTGCAACAGCCCCAGCGCGCCCACTTCCTTCAGCCGCTTGTCGTCAAAGTGCAGGTGCTCGAAGCCCCAGCGCACTTGCTCGCCGGTCAGCGGTTTCTTGCCGAACCTGGCCTGCGCCAGGCGCACGGCTTCCACGTTCAGAATGCCGTTGACCACGCCCAGGTTGTAATACACCGTGCCAAAGCGCTTGGCGTCGGCCAGATTGCCCTTGCCGGCATCCAGCACGGTTTTCTTGATGCCTTGCAGCACCGGGAACTGGGTGCCGGACGGATGGGTGGTGATGGAGATGAAACCCTTGGCGGCGGCACCGGCCGGGGCGGCGTCTTCTTCCGAATTGCTCCAGATATTGCCGATGATGTGGTCAGCCGGATAACCGGTTTTCTGGGCGGTTTTCAGTGCCACCGGGTTCATCACCCCCCAGCCGCGCAGAATCACCCAGTCCGGTTTTTGCTGGCGGATGGTCAGCCACTGCGACTGCTGCTCGTTACCCGGATGCGGCACTTCCAGCGACACCAGCTGGAAGCCGTATTTCTTCGACAGCAGTTCCAGGATGGGATTGGTTTCCTTGCCATAGGGCGAGCCGTGGTAGAGCACGGCAATCTTCTTGCCCTTGAGCTTGGCAAGGCCGCCGGATTTCTGGCCGATGTAGTTGATGATGGCCGACACCTCGGAATACGGATTCAGCTGCAGCGGGAACACATAAGGAAACACGCTGCCGTCGGTGGAGTCGGTACGGCCGTGGTTGATGGTGATCAGCGGCAGCTTGTCGGCGGTGGAGCGCTCCAGCGTGGCATAGGCAATGCCCACCGACAGCGGGTTGGTGGCGGCAGCCGGTGCGCCGTTCAGGCCTTTTTTCAGCCGCTCGTAGCATTCCACGCCCTTCTCAACCACGTATTCGGTTTCGCACTCACTCCAGGTCAGCTTGACGCCGTTGACGCCGCCTTCCTTGATATTCACGTACTGCAGGTAATCAATGAAGCCGCCAAAAAAACCGGTACCGCCAGCCGCATATGGCCCCACGCGGTAGCTTTGCAGCGGGAAATACTGTTCAGACGCCGCCTGTGCCGTGGCCGATGCTGCCGCCAGGCCCAATGCCAGTACGACCGCCCCTTTCAGTGTGTGCAGATGATTTTTCATTATGGGTAAACTCCCTGGTTCAATAGACGAAACTGCTAACGGAAACAACAAGACAAAAACGCTCAGAAACGCAGTGGCCACAGCCGGGCGCGCGCGCGCCAGCCTTGCCACAGCCGCGCCAGACCGTCCGGCTCCTTGATCAGGAACAGGATGATCAGCACGCCAAAGATGATTTTTTGCAGATTCTCCAGCTGGCCGGCGGGCAGCACCCCGCTGAGCAAGCTGCCGGACAGGATGGACAGCACGATGGGCAGCAGCACGATGAAGGCCGCGCCAAGGAAATTGCCCAGAATGCTGCCCATGCCGCCCAGGATGATGATGAACAGCACCTGGAACGACCGGCTGAGATCAAAGCCATGTGGCTCCACCGTGCCCAGATAGGTAAACGCCCACAGGGAGCCGGCCCCCCCCAGGATGAAAGAGCTGATGGCAAAGGCCAGCAGTTTGGTGCGCAGGATGGGGATGCCGATGACAGCAGCAGCGGTATCCATGTCGCGCACTGCCATCCAGTTGCGGCCCAGGCTGCTGCGTACCAGATTGGCCGCCAGCACAAACAGCGGCAGCACCACGCTGAGCGTCAGCAGGTAACGCCCGGCCGGGCTGCCAAAATCGTGACCGGCCACCAGCAGCGGCGGCGCGGTGATGACGCCGGATTCGTTACCGTTAGAAAACCAGGCAAACTTGGTGAGCAGCCATTCGACAAAAAACTGTGCCGCCAGCGTGGACACCAGCAGATAAAAGCCCTTGATGCGCAGGCTGGGCAGGCCGAACACCACCCCCACTGCCGCTGCCACCACACCACCGGCAACAAAGCTGAGCAAGAGCGGCAGGCCCGGCAGCAGGAATTGCAGCTTGTAGCTGGCAAACGCCCCCACCGCCATGAAGGCGGCCGAACCCAGCGACAGCTGACCGGCATAGCCGGTAAGCAGGTTCAGCCCCAGCCCGGCCAGTGACAACACCAGGAAGGGAATCAGAATGGCGCTGAACCAGTAGTCGTTGCCAATGAAGGGCAACAGGCCGAAAGCCAGCAGCAGCAAGGCCCACAGCGCGGCACGCTGCTGCCACAACCGCAGTGCGCGGCCATCCTGCCGGTAGCGGGTGCTGAATTGCCCGGATTCCTGATAAAACATGCGTATTCTCCTTACACCCGTTCGATGGCGCGTTCGCCAAACAAGCCTGCCGGGCGCAGCAGCAGGAACAGCAGCGCCAGCACATAGGGAAACCAGTTTTCAATGCCGCCACTGAGCAGCGGCCCCAGATACACTTCCGCCAGTTTTTCGCTGGCACCCACAATCAAGCCGCCGACAATGGCGCCGCCTATCGAGGTAAAGCCGCCGATAATCAGCACCGGCAAGGCCTTGAGCACGATCAGCGACAGGGAAAACTGCACCCCCAGCCGCGCGCCCCACAACAGCCCGGCCACCAGCCCCACCAGCCCGGCCACCGCCCACACCAGCACCCACATGCGTTGCAGGCGGATGCCCACCGCCAGCGCGGCCAGCTGGTCGTCCGCCACGGCACGCAGCGACAGGCCGATGCGGGTCTTGTTGAACAGCAAGGACAGCAGCAGCACCAACAGCCCGGCGCTAGCGGCGGCAAACAGGTCGAAGCGCGACAGCATCAGGCCACCCAGCTCCAGCGGTGTGTCCTCGATGCCCAGGTCCAGCCCGTGTACCTGTGCGCCCCACAGCGCCTGGGCCACGCCCTCCACCACATAACTCAGGCCCAGCGTGGCCATGAACAGGGTGATGGGTGGCCGGTTTACCAGATGGCGCAGCACCAGCCGCTCCAGCAACAGCGCCAGCAGCAGCATGGACAATAGGCTGAGCACAAAGGCCAACCAAAACGGCAGGCCGCGCTCCAGCAGGCTGACAAAGGTGAGCGCGGCAAACAGCACCATCGAGCCCTGGGCAAAATTGAACACCCCGCTGGCCTTGTAAATCAGCACGAAGCCGATGGCCACCAGCGAGTACATCACCCCGGCCAGCAAGCCGCCGAGCAGTACTTCCATGAAAAACGACATCAGACAGCCCCCTTGCCGGAACACCGGCGCAACAGGTCCCCGCCCCGCGCGGGAATACCGGCGGGAACAAGGTGGATACAGATCAGAAAACAGGCTTTAGTGGCGCTGCTGGCCCAGATAAGCGGCAATCACCTCCGGCAGCGCACGCACCGCTTCGGGCTCGCCATCGCCGATCTTGCGGCCGTAGTCCAGCACCACCACGTGGTCGGACAGCTCCATCACCACGCCGATGTCGTGCTCAATCAGCACGATGGTGGTGCCGAACACCTGGTTGACCTCGCGGATGAACTGGCTCATTTCGCGCTTTTCCTCGCGGTTCATCCCAGCCATGGGTTCATCCAGCAACAGCAGGCGCGGCCGGGCTGCCAGCGCCCGCCCCAGCTCCACCCGCTTTTGCAGGCCATAAGGCAGCTGGCCCACCGGGGTATGCCGCCAGGCTTGCAGGCGCAGGAAGGCAATCACCTCCTCGGCTACCGCACGCTGGGCTTCTTCATCGGCCACCGCACGGCCTACACGGAAGGCCTGCTCCAGCCAGCTGCTGCGGCTGGCCAGGTTGCGGCCGGTGAGAATGTTGTCCAGCACACTCATACCCTTGAACAGCGCAATGTTCTGAAAGGTGCGGGCAATGCCTGCCACCGCCGCCTCGTGCGGCTGCATGGCGCGGCGGGCGCGCCCGGCAAAACGGATTTCCCCTTGCTGTGGCTGGTACACACCATTGATGACATTGAGCAAGGAACTCTTGCCTGCGCCATTGGGGCCGATCAGTGCGCAGATCTCCCCTTCGGCCACGTCAAAGCCGATGTCGGTCACCGCCTTGACGCCCTTGAAGCTCAGGGAGATGTGCGCCAGGCTCAGTAAAGGCGCTACGGTCTGGGACATAGTGTTGTTTCCATTTCCTGATTCAGGCTTGCAGCGGTGGCACTCCGGTTTGCAGCCATTGACGCGTGCCGCTTTCCGCTTCGGCTTGCAAAGGCCGTTGCTGCCACTCGGCGTTATCCGGCCAGTTGCGCACTTCCACCCCCAGCACAGCAAAAAAGTGACGGGTGTTTTCCGCCAGCGGCGCACCCAATAGCAGCGGGACACGGGTTCGGCTGAAACCCAGTACGTCGCGCAGCGGGCGAATCACGCTGTAATGCCCGGCCCAGCGCCAGAAGCGCCCGGCATCCGGTTGCAGCACGCGGTCTACCAGCGCACGTTGCCAGCTGCCGGTAGGTGGCAGACGGCTGCGTGCCAGTTGCTCCAGTCGGCTGTAGGTTTCGCGCGTACCGGCCACCAGGGTGGGCCCCAGCTCGCGGCGGTCGTTGTCGCGGGTGGCCAGGTTTTCCGGAAAATTCAGCCGGAAACCGGCTTGCAGCCACGGCGCCAGCAGGTAGCGCACCTGGGCGGAACTGGCAAAGGCACGCGAGGCCAGTGCGTCTTCATTGGCGCTCAGGCCTTCGGCTTGTAACAGCTGGCTGCCCGCCTGCAGCAAATGGCCATGCTGCAAGGCCTGCTGTTGCAGCTCGCCCCGGCCATCCACCCGCCAGAAGCGGAAGGCCACCGCCTTATTGCTGGCAAGCAGCGCGGGCGCAGGCAAGGCCGCGCCTGCTTGCTGCAACTGCGCAACCGACAGCCAGCCCGGCCCTAGCCGCTGCTGCAAGCCACGCCCTTCGGCGTAGAGCAATAGCGCGGGGGCAGGAAAGTCAGGAGGCAGGCGGTGCAGGGCCTCGGCATCCTCCACCAGCAGCCAGCGCGGCTGTACATGCAGCAGAATGGCCTGCAAGTCGCGCGCTGGCTGTTGCAGGTCCAGCGCTACCGCCTCCCCGCCCAGCCATTGTGCCGCCAGGCTCAGCAGCAGTACTTCGGGGCGCGGGTGACTGAGCAACACCAGGCTGTGCCCGGCCGCAAAGCCTTGCGCAGCCAGCCCGGCAGCCAGCGCAGCCACTTGCTGCTGTAACTCAGCCCAGCGCCATTGCTGCCAGATGCCCAGCCGCTTGTGGCGCAGGGCAATGGCCTGAGGCTGTTGGTCGGCCTGCCATGCCAGCCAGACTGGCAGGCTGGCACTGCTTGGCTGCGGCGCTTCCTGATGTCGCTTCATCACCCTTGCTCCTGTCAGGCGGCCACGGCTGCGTGCGCTTTGGCGCGCGCTTCCAGCTCGCGCACCAGCGGCAGCACTTTTTCGCCGAAATAAGCCACTTCTTCCTGGAAGTGCAGGAAGCCGCCCAGCACCAGGTCCACCCCCACGGCCTTGAGGGCGACGATGCGCTCGGCAATTTGCTGCGGGGTGCCAATCAGATTGGTCTTGAAGCCGTCGTTGTACTGCACCAGGTCTTCAAAGGTGGACTTGGCCCAGTTGCCCTCGCCTTCCGGGCTGGCCTGACCAGCCTGCTTCACCGCATCGCCAAAGGCGTTGACTGCCTCCGGATCGGCCTTGTCGAGAATCTCGGCCAGCACGGCGCGGGCTTCTTCTTCGGTATCGCGGGCAATGATGAAGGCGTTGACGCCAATCTTGACCTGATGGCCGTTGACTGCAGCCTTGGCGCGGATGTCGTCCACCTGCGCCTTGATGCCCTCTACCGTATTGCCGTTGGTGAAGTACCAGTCGGACACACGCGAAGCCATGTCACGCGCTGCACGCGAGCTGCCACCCTGGAAGATTTCCGGGTGCGGCTGTTGCAGCGGTTTCGGCTTCAGGGTGTAGTCGCTGAAGCGGTAGAAGTCGCCCTTGAAGCTGAAGTTGTCCTGGGTCCAGATGCCCTTGAGCACACGGATGAACTCTTCCGAACGGCGATAGCGTTCGTCATGCTCCAGCCACGGTTCGCCAATGGCGGTGAATTCGCCCTGGAACCAGCCGGAAACAATATTGACGGCGACGCGGCCGCCGGTGAGGTGGTCGATGGTGGCAATCTGCTTGGCCAGCACCGCCGGGGTCCACGGGCCGGGCAGAATGGCGGCAATCACGCGCAGTTTTTCGGTAGCGGCCAGCAGCGCATGGCTGAAGGAAACCGACTCGTGCTGGTATTCCGCACCATAACCGGCGGTAAAGCGGATTTGCGACAGCGCATATTCAAAGCCGGCCTTCTCGGCGATTTGCGCCAGTTTGCGGTTGTAATCGATGTCCCAGCTGGTGCGCTGTTCGATCTTGCTGACCACCAGGCCACCGCTGACATTGGGTACCCAGTAGGCAAACTTGATGGCGTTTTGTGCTTGGCTCATGTGATTTCTCCGTGTAGATGCAGGTAATGGTTAAGTGGGCAATGCGGGCTGGATTCAAACAGGGGAAGCGACGGCAGCATCTGCGCTGGCAATCACCGGCTGGCGGTGGCTGATCAGCGGCAAGGCACGTTCCACCGCCAGGCGGATGCGAGCCTGCAAGGCGCTGTCGCTGACCTGGTAGTCGCTGAAGTCGGCCTCGGCGGCATAGATACCCAGCGGCAGGGTTTGTGCCTGGAAGAAGCTGAACAAGGGGCGCAGTTGATGTTCGATCACCAGCGCATGGCGCTCGCTGCCACCGGTGGCGGCCAGCAGCACCGGCAGGTCGAACAGCGCTTCGTGATGCACGAAATCAAAGAAATGCTTGAACAGGCCGGTGTAGCTGGCGCGGTAAACCGGGCTGGCGACAATCAAGAGATCAGCCTGCTCCACCGCCTGAATGGCCTCGCGTACGGTGTCAGGCAAATCCGCCGGACGGGTGACGCCACCGTAGTGCGGGGCCAGATCGCCCAGTTCAATCACGCGGGCCTCAACTGGCAGGTGGCCGGACAATTCCGCCAGCACGGCTTGCACCAGCGCCAGGGTGCGCGAGGGGCGCTGCAGGCTGCCGGATACGGCAACAACATTAAAAGAGTGGCTCATGGCTTGCTCCATCATCAGGGTTCTCCTGATACATAGCAGCAAACGTGCCAGCTTTATTTTTCTTTAATATCAATAACTTGCGCAAATTTAACCATAACCGGCAACTGCTGCTGCCGCACCAGCATGCTGACCGGCTGCTGCCTGGGCAGCAGCTGCAAAACCATGCAAAGCAATGCCGGATTGCTGATATGGAAACAGCATCAACTCCAATGCAAAAAGCACACCCCATGGGATGTGCTTTTCATGTACAGACGATGGCCGGAATGGACTTGCTTCAGCTTATTTGCCATTCCACACAATGTCCCTCACCACCAGCGGCTTGGGAATCAGCTTCAGCTTGAAGAAGGTATCGGCAATGCGCTGCTGCTCGGCCACCACCTTGCCATCCAGCAGCTTGACGCCATAGCCGGAGCGCTTGGCTGCCACCTGCACGATGTCCTTGTCCAGGCCAATCTGGCCGGACAGCTCGGCAGAGACTTCGGGAATATGGCTCTTGCCCCAGGCATCCAGCCGTTGCAGCTCTTCCAGCACCACCTTGATCACCTTGGGATTGCTGGCCACATAAGGCTTACGCCCCAGGTAGAACTGGGTGTTGTTGACGATGCCCTTGCCGTCCGCCAGCGGGCGGGCATTCAGTTGCTTCTCGGCAGCGGCCAGGAAGGGGTCCCAGATCACCCAGGCATCCACGCTGCCCTGCTGGAAGGCGGCACGGCCATCAGCCGGGTTGAGGAATACCGGGGTGATGTCTTCATATTTCAGCCCGGCTTTTTCCAGCGCCCGCACCAGCAGATAGTGAACATTGGAGCCCTTGTTCAGCGCCACGCGCTTGCCTTTGAGGTCCTTCACACTGCGGATGGGCGAATCCTTGCCCACCACAATGGCCTCGCCTTCCGGCGCAGCCGGTTCATTGGCCAGATACAACAGGTCGGCACCGGCTGCCTGGGCAAAGATGGGCGGGGTTTCACCGGTGGTACCCAGGTCCACGCTGCCCACGTTCAGCGCTTCCAACAGTTGCGGGCCGCCGGGGAATTCCGCCCATTTCACCTTGACGCCCAGCGGCGCCAGGCGTTTTTCCAGCGTGCCCTGCGCCTTCAGCAGCACCAGCGTGCCGTATTTCTGATAACCGATATTCAGTGTGTCGCTGCCTGCGGCCAGCGCAGTGGCCGACAGCGCGAAGCCGGCAGCGGCCAGCAGGCCCAAGACACGACGACGGGTGGGCTTGAAGTGTTGCATCACGATTCCTTGTTGTTTGCAGTATGGGTGTCTGGTTTTACAGGCCGAACAGGCGGGCAGCATTGCCATACAGCACCTTGTCCAGCACATGGGGCCGCAGACCCAGGCCGTGCAGGTCGTCTATCGACTGGCCTATCGGCCGGAAAGGATAGGACGAGCCAAACAGCAGCTGGTCGGCCATGAAGCCGTTGGCCGCCTCGATGTACAGCTGGCTGCCGGGCAGAAACTGGTACATGTCCGGCACCACCAGCACGTTTTCGTGACGGAAGGCGATGCCGACAATCTCCGCCACGCGCGGCCAATAGCCGTGGTAGCAAACAATGGGCAAGTGCGGGAAATCCGCCGCCACCCGCGCCACACCGGCCGGGTCGTTGAAACGCGGGTCCGGCGTGGTGGGGCCGGACATCAAAAACACCGGCACGCCCAGCGCGGCGCAGGTTTCATAGATGGGGTAATACACCGCATCGTCCGGCTGGCGGGCCGGTACACCAAAGCCCGGTTCAATATCAATACCGGCCAAGCCCAGTTGCTGGATGGCGCGCTCGGCCTCGGCCACCGCCGCTTGCTCGCCCTGCAAGGCCGGGTCCACCCCGGCAATGCCCAGCAGGCTGTCGTGGCCGTGCACGATCTGATGGATGGTGTCATTGGGCAGATGCTGGCCCGGCGTATGCCGCCCCACCACCACCGCGCGGCTCAGCCCGGCGTTTTCCACTTCATCCAGAAAACCCTGCTGGGTGAGCGACGAGACAAAGTGCTGGTCGTCACGCGAACCCACGCGGCGGTTGAGCCAGCGTGCGGCCTCGTAAGCCTGGGTGCCGGGCGAGGCACCAAAGAAGTCGTGCAGGAAAGCGGGCCTGCAACGCATGTCGATCACCTTCATGCGGCCTCCGTTTCGGCTACGGTTTTCGTCACCACGGTGCTGGCATCAAACGGGCCGCCGGTCTGTACCCGGTCGTCGCCATACACCCAGCGCTTGCCCGGCAACAGCGGGAACACCAGCTCGGCAAAGCGGTAGGCTTCTTCCAGATGCGGATAGCCGGACAGCACAAAGCTGTCCACGCCCAGGTCGGCATATTCCTTCAGCCTTGCGGCTACTGTTTGCGCATCGCCCACCAGCGCAGTACCGGCACCGCCACGTACCAGGCCGACACCGGCCCACAGATTGGGGCTGACTTCCAACTGGTCGCGCTTGCCGCCGTGCAGCGCGGCCATGCGGCGCTGGCCTTCGGAATCCATCGCAGCAAAACGCTGCTGCACCTTGGCAATCACCTCGTCATCCAGATGGCTGATCAGCGCATTGGCCGCTGCCCAGGCTTGCTCGGTGGTTTCGCGCACAATCACATGCAGGCGCACGCCAAAACGCACGGTACGGCCCAGTTTGGCGGCGCGGGCGCGCACATCGGCAATTTTTTCGGCCACGGCAGCCGGGGGTTCGCCCCAGGTGAGGTAGGCTTCCACATGCTCGGCTGCCAGGTCGTGCGCGGCATTGGACGAGCCGCCAAAGTACAGCGGCGGGGCCGGTTTCTGTACTGGCTCAAAGAAGTTCTGCGCGTTTTCCACCGTGTGGTATTGACCGGCGTAGCTGACGGTTTCACCGGCCAGCAGGCGCTTCCAGATATGCAGGAATTCGCTGGCTTCCTCGTAACGCTGGTCGTGATCGAGGAAAATGCCATCGGCGGCCAGTTCGGCGGAATCGCCCCCGGCCACTACATTCAGCAGCAGGCGGCCATTGCTGGCCTGATCCAGCGTGGCAGCCATGCGCGCGGCAGCGGTGGGCTTGGTCAGCGCGGTGCGCAGTGCCACCAACAGCTTCAGCCGACTGGTGACCGGCACCAGGCTGGAAGCCGTCACCCACGGGTCCAGGCAGCCGCTGCCAGTGGGGATGAGAATGCCGTCGTAACCCAGATTGTCCGCAGCCACGGCAATTTGCCGCAGGTATTCGTTGCTGACGGCGCGGCCAGAGCCGGACTGGCCCAGATAACGGGTATCGCCGGAGGTCGGCAGAAACCAGAAGATGTCGAGACTCATGCTGCTTCCTTTGCTGGCAGATTGCATGACGCCGCAGCGCACCGGACTGGCCGCTGTGGCATGAAGGTGATGGGCCGATTCTAGTCAGCGCCCTGCCCGTCACGAACCAAGGAAAACAGCAAAGCAAATCACTTTAAGTCATAACCTGTCATGACAGCTTGCCCGGTGTTTGGCTTTATACTCGGCGCAATCCCATCAAGCCCTGCCCGCCCATGACCACATTAGCCACGCCCCAGGCCCTGCATGCCCGCATCCGCGAAAGCCTGCGCAGCCAGATTCTCAGCGGCCATTACGGCCAGCACGACAAACTGCCATCGGAAAAACAGCTGATGGAAAGCTTTGGCGTCAGCCGCATTACCGTGCGCCACGCACTGGGCGCACTGGAACAGGAAGGCATGGTGTTCCGCATTGCCGGCAAGGGCTGCTATGTGGCCAAGAGCAAACCGGCGCAAACCCTCACCCGGCTGCAAGGCTTTGCCGAAGCCATGCACAGCCAGGGCTATGCCGCCTGCAACCGGGTACTGAACCTGCAAACCTTGCCCGCCAGCGAAACCGTGGCCCAGGCCTTTGGCGTGGCCGTGGGCACGCCCATGGTGGAGCTGCGCCGCCTGCGCTATCTGGACAATCTGCCGGTGTCGCTGGACATCAGTTATTTCACCCAGGAACTGGGCTTGCGCCTGGCGCGTGAAGACCTGGCCAGCCGTGATGTGTTTCACATTCTGGAAAACGACTACGGCCTGCCACTGGGCCATGCCGACCTCAGCATAGAAGCCACGCTGGCCAGCACAGAAGAAGCCAGCTTGCTGGACGTAGCACCCGGCGCGCCCTTGCTGGCGCTGCAACGCATGACCCGTGGTGCCGATGGTGCCGGGCTGGAGCTGGACTTCATCCGCTACCGGGCCGACCGTTTTCGCTACCAGCTGCGGGTGGAGCGCAACTAAGCCCTCTGCTGCGCTGGCAGCAGCCAGCCAGCACAGTTGTGCTGATTTACAGCAAAAAGCCGCATTTTTCGAGGTAAAACCAGGCATTTTCGCAGGCACGCTTATTGCCATTCTTGTGGCATCCCCGGATACCCGGACTTACACAAGGAAACGCGATGACGACCTCCCTGAGCGACCAAGCTGCCGTTCGTGTCAACTCTCCCGAGCCTTTCGCCGCCCGCCCGCGCCCCGTTACCCCGGCGCACATCATCCGTGACGATGCCGAAGCCATCGCCGTGGCACGTCAGCTGGCCATCCGCTTTGCCCACGATGCAGCCCTGCGCGACCGTGAAGGCCTGCTGCCGCTGGCCGAGGTAGACGCCTACTCGCAAAGCGGCCTGTGGGGCATCAACGTGCCCAAGGCCTATGGCGGTGCAGGCGTGTCCTACGCCACGCTGGCCGAGGTGATCAAGATCATCGCCGAAGCCGACTCCAGCATCGCCCAGATCACCCAGAACCATCTGGCCATCAACCTGCATATCGCGCTGGATGGCAGCGAAGCGCAAAAGCAGGAACTGTTCGGCCTGGTGCTGCAGGGCTACCGCTTTGGCAATGCCTTCTCCGAACTCAACAGCAAGACGGTGGCCGCGTTTGAAACCCGCTACTCCATCGACGGTGACACTGCGGTGGTAAATGGCGAAAAGTTCTACACCACCGGCGCGCTGCTGGCCCATATCGTGCCCATCGTGGCCGTGGGTGAAGACGGCCTGGGCGCACTGGTATTTGCCGACCGCGACACGCCGGGGCTGAGTGTGATCAACAACTGGTCCAGCTTTGGCCAGCGCACCACTGCCTCCGGCGGCGTGAAGATTGAACAGGTTCGCGTAGCGGCCAGCCGCGTGCTGCCGATTGCCGCCTTCGACACCCCCACTGTGGCCGGGCCGGTATCGCAGATCATTCAGGCCGCTATTGACGGTGGCATTGCCCGCGCCGCGCTGGCCGACACCATCGAGTTCATCCGCTCGCAAAGCCGCCCCTGGCTGGACAGCGGCAAGGACAAAGCCGCCGACGACCCGTTTACCGTTTCCGCCATCGGCCTGCTGGAAATCCGCCTGCATGCTGCCGAAGCGCTGCTGGAAAAGGCTGGCCGCCTGATCGACGCCGCCCTGGCCCAGCCGGATGAAAACAGCGTGGCACTGGCCACCGTCGCCACCGCCGAAGCCAAGGTACTGACCACCGAAATTGCCATCGAGGCCAGCAACAAGCTGTTCGAACTGGCCGGCACCCGCGCCACCCTGATTGCCCATAACCTGGACCGCCACTGGCGCAATGCCCGCGTGCACACCCTGCACGACCCGGTGCGCTGGAAGTATTTCCACATCGGCAACTACTACCTGAACCACATTGCGCCGCCGCGCCATCCGTGGAACTAAAACATCACCGGCAGTGGAACGCTGCCGGGTTTGCCATCACGCCAAACAGGAAACAACCATGAGCCAACACACTCTGCCGGACGACCTGTCCACCGGCACCGACTACGAAACCCTGGCCCAGCGCTTTCGCCCCATCTTTGCCGAAATCGCCCAGACCGCCCTGCAACGCGAACGCGAGCGCAAACTGCCGTATGAGCCGATCAACTGGCTGAAACAGGCCGGTTTTGGCGCGGTGCGTGTGCCCAAGCAATATGGCGGGGCCGGTGCTTCGCTGCCGCAGTTGTTCCAGCTGCTGGTGGAGCTGGCCACCGCCGATTCCAACCTGCCGCAAGCGCTGCGCGGCCATTTCGCCTTTGTCGAAGACCGGCTGAATGCCCCGGCAAGCCCGGAACGCGCAGTGTGGTTCCAGCGCTTTGTCGCCGGTGAAATTGTCGGCAATGCCTGGACCGAAATCGGCGAAGTGGCCGTGGGCGAGGTGATTACCCGCGTCAGCCGCCAGGGCGACAAGCTGCTGCTCAATGGCCGCAAGTTCTACAGCACCGGCAGTATTTTTGCTGACTGGATCGACGTCTATGCCCAAGTGGATGGCAGCAATCAGGACGTGATTGCCGCCATCCGCACCAGCGACCCCGGCGTGACGCAAAGCGACGACTGGGACGGCTTTGGCCAGCGCACCACCGGCAGCGGCAGCACCGTGTTTGCCAACGTGACGGTGGTGCCGGAAAACCTGATCGACTTTGCCAGCCGCTTCAAATACCAGACCGCCTTCTACCAGCTGGTATTGCTGGCGGTGCTAGCCGGCATCGGCAAGGCGGTGGAACGCGATGTGGCGCAGCAAGTGCGCGACAGAAAGCGCGTGTTCAGCACCGGCAATGCCAGTAGCGTTAGTCAGGATGCGCAGATCCAGCAGGTGGTGGGGGAAATCTCCGCCCTGGCCTATGCCGCCGAAGCCACCGCCATTCGCGCCGCACACCCGGCCCAGCGCGCTTATGAAGCCCGTTTTGGCAACGACGCCGCGCGCGAACGCCAGGCTAATATCGACGCTGAGCTGGAATCGGGCAAGGCGCAGATTGTGGTATCCGAACTGGTATTGCGTGCTTCCACCCAGCTGTTCAATGCACTGGGCGCATCGTCGGCCCGCGCCGAACTGCTGCTGGACCGCCACTGGCGCAATGCCCGCACCGTGGCCTCGCACAATCCGCTGATTTACAAGGCGCGCATTGCCGGTGACTGGGCCATCAACGGCACCGAACCGCCTTATGTCTGGCAGATTGGCCGTGGCAAGGCCTGAAGGTTTTACCAACCGGAAAATGACAAGGCCCGCGCTTGCGGGCCTTTTGTATGGCTGTCAGGCGGTGCAGATTATTGACAAGCCCCTCTCGCTTTCCTCAGGAATAGAGAGACTCCCCCGGAATGGAAACAGACATTAACACTGCATAATCAATTACTTGGTTCATACAAACCACATTGCCGGGTCCTGTAAAACCGTACCAAACGACTTTGCCAGTAGCCTGACACCCGCCATAGCGGGTGTCAGTGGTAGCGCCGCAGGAGCGGATCAGGCTGGCACGCCCACCGGGGTAGCGCTGGCCAGCGCCGCCATTTCGGTTCGTTCCCGATAGGCAATCAGCTCGGCAATGGTGATGATGGGCAGCCCGTGCTGGCGGGCAAAGCGCAGCAGCTCGGGGCGGCGCGCCATGCTGCCATCGTCATTGACGATTTCGCACAGCACCCCGGCCGGGGCCAGCCCGGCCAGCCGCGACAGGTCCAGTGCTGCCTCGGTATGGCCCGGTCGCGCCAGCACCCCGCCCGGCGCATAGCGTAGCGGGAAAATATGTCCGGGACGGGCAAAGTCGCTGGCCGGAATGCGGCTGTCCGCCAGCGCCCGCAGCGTAGCGGCGCGGTCGGCGGCGCTGATGCCGGTAGTGGTGCCGTGCAGGTAGTCCACGGTCACGGTGAAGGCGGTGCGCTGCGATTCATTATTGCTGCTTACCATCAGCGGCAGTTGCAGCTGGTCCAGCCGCTCGCCGGTCAGCGCCACGCACACCACGCCACTGCTGTAGCGCACCAGGAAGGCCATTTGTTGCGCGGTGATTTTTTCAGCGGCAATGATCAGGTCGCCTTCGTTTTCACGGTCGGCATCGTCCACCACTACGGCAAAGCCACCGGCGGCAATGGCGGCAATGGCTTGTTCCACCGTGTCAAAATTGTCTTCAACTGCGTGCAGGTTCTGGGTCATCTTGGGTCTCAGGAATAAAACGAGGGGGTCGGGTACTGGCCATTCAGTGCCCAGTCACCCAGCTCTTGCAGCTTGTAATCCAGCGGGTCGTGCAGGCTGTGCACGCGCAAATTGCGCCAGAAACGGTCCAGCCGCAGCGCGGCGCTGGTGGCGCGCGCGCCGGTTACGTCGAAAATACGGCTGGTGAGGTCCAGCCCGCTGCGGCTGGCATGCACCTTGGCAGCGGCAATCTGCAAGGCCAGTTGGCCACGGCCTGCCTCATCCAGCGCATCGCCCTGCTGCCAGGCTTCATCCAGCTGCTGGCTCGCGTGGTCGGCCAGCAAACGTGCGCCTTCCAGAGCGGCCTGGAATTCGCCGTAATGCAGCAGGGTGTAAGGGTCCTTGTTGGCTGACCCTGCCAGCGAGGCGGGCCACAGGCGGCGCTGCTCCAGCGTGTAGCGCCGGGCTTCGGTCACCGCCCCTTCGGCAATGCCCAGATAGATATTGGTGAGGATCAGCTGGGCAATCAGCGAGCGCAGGCAGGCGCGTGGCGTGGACAGCGGTCCGGGTTGCAGCAGCAATTCATCCGCCCTCACCCGCACCTGCTCGAACCGGGCAGAGCCGCTATCGGTCTGGCGTTGGCCGATATTGTCCCAGTCCTGATGGGTATGCACGCCTTCCCGACGGGTGGGGATGACGGCAATCAGCAAACCGCCCTGCCCGGCGCGCAAGGCCGAGGCCAGCAAGATGTCCGAATCGGTGGCACCAGAGCAGAAACTCTTGTCGCCGGTAAAGCGATAGCCGTCACCATCCGGCGTGGCCAGCGTGCGGGTATCCAGCGGATTGAGCGCATTGCCCCAGAACCAGCGTTCACGCACGGTTTGCTCGAACCAGGGCTGCCATTGGTCGGGCCGCCCGAACAGCTGGGCAGTGGCCAACAGCAAGTGCTGGAAGGCAAACACATGGGCAACCGAGCTATCCACCCGTGCCAGTTCACGCACAATCTGCAAGGTAGAAGCCCAGCTTTCGCCCAGGCCACCGAATTCGCGCGGAATGATCAGGCCCAGCAGGCCGCTGTCGCGCAGCGCATCGCGTTCGGCCTTGGGGGTGCCGCCTTGCTGGTCACGCGCAATGGCTGTGCGGGCAAAACGGCTGGCCAGTTCGCGGGCGATGGCCAGCGGGCTGTCGGGCGCAATGGATGAATCAGCCATGCTGCCTCCCGCTCTGGCGGCGCTGCTGGCGGCCATATGAAACATTTTTGCTGCTGAATGAATGAATAAGCATGAGATTACCTGCGGCGGAAATTAAACCGGGTGCGGTTTTGCCCGTATTCATTAGCAGATTGCATGCCAGCCAATTCAGCCTCATTCATGCTGAATCCGGCCAGATATTGCTGCTGCAGCAGCAACCCCACCGCCACTACTGCTGCTTGCCCAGCAGCCAATAAACACCGTGCTGCACCAGCAGCACTATTCCAAAACGGACATTGGCTGCCATCCCCGGCTAATTCGAATTCTGCATATATTCCTGATAAATCCTTGGTTTACAGCTGCTGATTGGGGCGGTTAAAACTGTCGTCAATGTGTCAGACAGCACACCGTATAAAAGGATGAACGCTTGAACCTGCCCCACCACCTGCTGGCGCCCTCGCCCACCGCCAGCACCCCGGCCTCGGCCTTGCTGCTGGCGCAGCAACTGGCTGCCCAGTTTGCGGCTACCGCAGCAGAGCGCGACCACGCTGGCGGCACGCCCAAGGCCGAACGCGACGCCATTCGCGCCAGCGGGCTCTTGGGCCTGTCCATTGCCAGCGAACTGGGTGGCCTGGGTGCCAACTGGCAGCAAACCCTGCTGGTGGTGCGCGAATTTGCCAAGGCCGACAGTTCGGTAGCGCATGTGTTTGCCTTTCACCACCTGATGCTGGCCACTGTCGAGCTGTTCGGCCAGCCGGAACAATGGCAACCCTGGCATGAAATCACCACCCGGCAAAACTGGTTCTGGGGCAATGCCCTCAACCCGCTGGATGAACGCACCATCAGCCGCCGCTTTGACGGCTGGCACGAGTTTTCCGGGCAAAAAAGCTTTTGCTCCGGCGCGCTGGATTCGCAAATGCTGGTGGTTTCCGCCCGTCTGCAGCACAGCGGGCAATTGGTGGTGGCGGCCATTCCCACCGGGCGCAGTGGCATCAGCGTGCAGCAGGACTGGAACAATATCGGCCAGCGCCAGACCGACAGCGGCAGCGTGAATTTTGAAAAAGTGCGTATCGAACACAATGAAGTGCTGGACAATCCCGGCCCGCTCACCACGCCGCGCTCCTGCTTGCGGCCACTGCTGGCCCAGCTGATTCTCACCAATATCTACCTGGGTATTGCCGAAGGTGCGTTCGAAGAGGCCCGGCACTACACCTTGCACGAAGCGCGCCCCTGGCGGGCGGCGCAGGTGGACCACACCCATGAAGACCCCTACATCCTTGGCCATTACGGCGAGTTCTGGGTAGGGCTGGAGAGCGTGCGCGCCCTCAGCGACCGTGCCGGTAACAGCATGGTGGCCGCACTGGCCCGTGGCGAGGCACTGACACAGGACGAGCGTGGCGAAGTGGCCATGCACATTGCCGCAGCCAAGGTGGCGGCCACCCGGATGGGCCTGAACCTGGCCTGTCAAATGTTCGAGGTCACCGGCGCGCGCGCCACCCATGCCGGACTGCGTCTGGACCGGCACTGGCGTAACTTGCGCACCCACACCTTGCACGATCCGGTTGATTACAAATTAAAGGAGTTAGGGGAATGGGCTTTGATTCGCAACTATCCGACACCGACGTTTTATTCCTGAAACCCGCATCGGCCCGGAGGGCCGAGCCAGCACAAGGCCCGGCCATGCCCCTGATCACCCTGCCTAACCGGCAAAGCCTTACCACCTCCATCCGTGCCACGGCACAAGTGTTCGAGGACCCACTGTCCACCGCCCTGCTGGCGCGGATACAGCTGATTGCGCCCAGCGACGCCAATGTGCTGATCATCGGCGAAACCGGCACCGGCAAGGAGCTGATTGCCCGTCATGTGCACGCGCTGAGCCAACGGGCCGACCAGCCCTTTGTCGCCGTCAATTGCGGCGCATTTTCCGAATCGCTGGTGGAAAGCGAGCTGTTCGGCCATGAAAAAGGCGCATTCACCGGTGCGTTTGCTGCCAAGCCCGGCTGGTTCGAGGCGGCCAATGGCGGCACGGTGTTTCTTGATGAAATCGGTGACTTGCCGCTGAACATTCAGGTGAAGCTGCTGCGCATCCTGCAGGAGCGCGAGGTGGTGCGGCTGGGTTCGCGCAAGCCCATTCCCATCAATGTGCGGGTGATTGCCGCCACCAATGTGCGACTAGAGGAAGCCGTGGCCGCCGGGCATTTCCGCGAGGACCTGTTCTACCGCCTGCGGGTGGCCCATCTGGCCCTGCCCGCCCTGCGCGACCGCCCCGGCGACATCCTGCCGCTGGCCCGGCATTTTGTGGACGAATACCGCCAGCGCCTGGGCTATGGCGATGTCGCCCTGCATGCCGATGCCGAGCGCAAGCTGCTGCAACACCCGTGGCCGGGCAATATCCGCGAACTGGAAAACGTCATCCACCATGCCTTGTTGATCTGCAAGCACAATGTAGTGCGCAGCGAAGACTTGCAGCTGTCATCCTTGCAACTGAACCGCCGCAACGAGCGCCACAGCACACCGTCCAACCCTGCGCTCATTAGCCAGGACGCGGGCGAAGGACACCAGCAGTTGCAACAGGCCTTGCAGGCCCTGTTTGAAACCAATGGCAGCCATCTGTACGAAGACATCGAAAGCACCATCATCCGCGCCGCCTATAACTATTGCCATCGCAACCAGGTGCAGGCCGCGCGCTTGCTGGGCATCAGCCGCAACATCATCCGCGCGCGGCTGATCCGCCTGGGGGAAATCAGCGCGCTACGCTAGGCAGGGTCAGACAGGGGAAAACTCAGGCCCAGGCCGCGCCGCCATGCAGGTGCAGCACTTCGCCGTTCATGCTGCGGTTGTGCATCAGGAACAAGGCAGCCTCGGCAAATTCTTAAGCCTGCCCCAAGCGCCCCAGCGGCAAAGCGGCAGCCAATGCCTGCAAGCGTGCCGCGTCATCTCCCAGTGCGGCGGCAAGCAAGGGGGTTTCCATGGGGCCCGGGCTGATGACATTGATGCGGCGCGGTGCCAGCTCGCGCACCAAGCTGTGCGCCAGGGTTTCCACCGCAGCAGCAGCCACCGCCGCCATCGCCTTGCCCGGCTGCGGACGCTGCACCACCATGCCGGAGGTGAGTGTGATGGAGCCTTGCTCTGCCATGCGCGGCAAGGCAGCACGCAGACAATGCACACTGCCCCAGAAGCGGCTGTCCAGATTACGTTGCATGTCAGCCATATCAGACTCCTGCAAACGTCCCGGGCTGAGCACGGCGGCAGTCACCAACAGGTGATCCAGCCTGGGGATGCGGTCAAAAAAACACTTGATGGATGTCACGTCCAGCACATCCACCGGCCAGCCACGGGCTGACTGTCCCAGTAGTGCCAGCGCCTGCTGCAAGCGCTCCGGCTGACGCCCGCCAATTACCACCTGCGCCCCGGCTTGTACGGCGGCCTGTGCGGCAGCCAGTCCCAGCCCGGAACTGCCGCCCACCACCACCACGGTTTGCCCCTGCAATGTTTGGTCTTGCATCGCCTTGCTCCTGCTTTACTGGAAAAAGCTGATGCTAAAGCTGCGTGGACAGCGTTAATGCAAGTCATTTCCTGTTTAAAAAATGACTAAATCTGTAAATATCGTCAGATACTTCTTGGTAAGACCAGGGCTAACTACGCAAACAAGGCATTGCCGCAGCAATGCCTTGTTGTAGATGAAAACAGGCAGCCTATTTTTGCCAGGCCAGGCTGTAAAGCTTGTCGTTATTGGCGTAGGACTTACTAATCTGCGCTTTGACTGCCGGTGAATGCTGGTAGATCTGCACAAACTTCAACAGGCGCGGGTCACGGGCATTGTCTTCACGGGCTACAAAGCGCAGAGCGTATTGCTGGTCATCCTTGCCGGAGAAAATCAGCGCGCTGCCGGGGTCAAACGCATGGGCCGCCACGATGAAGTGCGGATAGCCCTGCGCCAGATCGACATCATTCACCACCCGCACCAACTGCGGCCCTTCCACTTCCACAAACTCCAGCTTGCGCGGATTGCTGACAATGTCACTCAGCTTGCCGCGTGCGCCCACACCGTCACGCAGCTTCACCAGCCCGGCTTTTTGCAGCAACAGCAAGCCACGGCCCTGATTGATGGGGTCGCTGGCAATGGCCACCTTGGCACCTGTTTTCAGCTCGGAAAACTGCTTGATGCGGCTGGAGTACAGGCCGACATTGGCCAGAATGCCCAGGCCTACCGGCTTGAAATGATAGCCCTGGGTCTTGATGACATTGTCCAGAAAAGCCTGATGCTGGAAGTAATTGGCGTCCAGATCCTTGCTGGCCAAGGCCACATTGGGGGTGGTCCAGTCGGAAAACTCCACCACCTCCACCTCCAGCCCCTGCTTTTTTGCTTCTTGTGCAGCCACCTGCACCGAGTCGGCATAGGCCCCCGGTGTAACACCAATCTTCAATGCCGCCGCCAGCGCGCCTTGTGCCAGCAGCAGCCCGACCAGCGCCAGCGCGCCCAGTTTCTTCTGGTGAAGTTTCATGATTTTCCCTTGAGTGTGTGATGTTGTTTTGATTTCCTGTCGCCTCAGCGTGGCCGGTAAGCCGCTGCGGCATGGCGGGCGGGCAGGCGGTCGCCCTCGGCAAACAGCTTGTGGCGCAGGCTGCCTTCGGCGTAGGCGGTTTTGTAACTGCCCCGGTTTTGCAGCTCCGGAATCACCAGCTCGATAAAGTCTTCATAGCTTTCCGGCGTCACGGTGCGGGACAGGTTGAAGCCATCCACCCCCACTTCGTTGACCCAGCTTTCCAGCTCGTCCGCCACGCTGGCGGCATCGCCCACCAGCGTCGGGTAACGACTGCCCAGCCGGAAGCGTTCCAGCAATTTGCGCCGGGTCAGCTGGTTGGCGGCGGCGGTTTTGGCTGCCGACTGGATGGCATTGCTGCCGCCGTATTCAATCGGGTCGTCCAGGCCATAACGGCTGAAATCCACCCCGATGCTGCTGGCAAAGTGGGCGAGGCCCGCTTCCGGGCTGGCGTACTGCCAGTAGTCGTCAAACTTTTCCTGCGCCTCGGCCTGGGTTTGTCCCACCACGGCGGCAATGCCGATGAAGATTTTCACGTCCTCGGCACGGCGACCGGCGGCCACCGCCTGACGGCGGATGTCCTGCACCAGCTGGCGGGTTTTGTCCTTGTCTTGCGCGGCAATGAAGATGCCCTCGGCGTGGCGGGCGGCAAACTGCTGGCCACGGTCCGAGCTACCGGCCTGAAACAGCACCGGCGTGCGCTGGCGCGAAGGTTCGCACAGGTGGTAGCCATCCAGCTGGTAGAACGGCCCCTGATGGCTGATGCGGTGGATGCGGCTGGCATCGGCAAACACCCGCGCTGCCTTGTCGCGCCGCACTGCCCCGTCCTCCCAGCTGCCTTCCCACAGCTTGTACAGCAGTTCCAGATAATCATCGGCGCGGTCGTAGCGCTGGTCGTGTTCGTCCTGGGTAAGCAAGCCCATGGCGCGCGCGCCACTGTCCAGATAACCGGTGACAATATTCCATCCCGCGCGGCCAGCGGTGAGGTGGTCCAGCGTGGACATGCGCCGGGCAAACAGATAGGGCGGCTCGTAACTGAGGTTGGAAGTGACGCCAAAACCCAGATGCTGTGTCACCGCCGCCATGGCCGGTACCAGCAGCAAGGGGTCGTTGACTGGCAGCTGGATGGCTTCGCGTGCGGTCAGGTCTATCGACTGCTGGTACACATCGTAAACACCGATGATGTCGGCGATGAACAGGCCGTCGAACAGGCCGCGCTCCAGCGTTTTGGCCAGTTCGGTCCAATAAGACAGCGTGTTGTAGTCCACCGAGTTGTCACGCGGGTGGGTCCACAGGCCGTGGTTGATGTGGCCGACGCAATTCATGTTGAAGGCGTTGAGCAGAATCTGTTTTTTCGCCATGTCACAGTGCTCCATGCCGCGGCGGCAGCACATCGTTCAGCAGGTAATTGCCGATGGCGTGGAATTTCCAGCGCAGCGGGTCGTGCAGGGTGTGTACGCGGGCATTGCGCCAGTAGCGGTCCAGATTGCGCGCTTCCAGCGTGGCGCTGGTGCCGGCCAGTTCGAACAACTGGCTGCCGGCCTGCAAGGACACTTCAGTAGTCAGCACCTTGGCTTCCGCCACCGCCACCGAGGCCTCGGCCACACTACGTGCATCGGGGAAGGCCTGCGCCTGCAGGGCATCGAGCACCCGTCCGGCGCGGCGCAGCAAGGCATCGGCCGCCCGTAAGCGCACCCGCAGATTGCCCACCCGCTCCAGCAGCAGCGGGTCGCGGCTGGCCTTGTCCACGCCGGAATCTATCCAGGGCCGCGCATGCTCGCGCACATAGTGCAGGGCTTCCTGATAGGCACCACGCGCCTGACCCAGGTCGATGGCGCAATGCAGGATCTGGGCAAACGGGCCGATGGGAGTGGGCCGGTCAAACGAGGCCTTGAACGGGACAATCCACTCCGGCTCCACCCATACCTCGCTGAAGCTGACCGAACCACTACCAGTCACACGCTGGCCGAAGCCGTCCCAGTCGTCGGTAATCTCCACCCCGGCACTGTCACGCGGGATGAAAGCCAGATAGCTGTCCTGCTTGTCATCCACCACCAGCGTGGGAATCCACTGCGCGTACAGCGCGCCGGTGCAGTAAAACTTCTGCCCGCTGACGCGATAGCCCTTGCCTTCCGGTGTCAGGCGGGTGCGGCGCTGGTAGTCCTTGTGGCCGATTTCGGCCAGCGCATTGCCAAAACGCACGCCAGCTAGCGCCAGTCCGTAGAAAAAGCGCTTCTGTTCTGCGCTGCCACCCACGCGCAGCACTTCCAGCGCGTAGAAATGGTTTTGCGGAATCTGCGCCAGCGAGCCGTCCGCCGCGCTGATGGTGGCAATCACCTCGGCCAGCGTGACGGCGGACACGCCGGCACCACCATATTTGCGCGGCACGGTAATGCCCCACAGCCCGCTCTGGCTATAGCCTTCCAGCTCGGCCCAGGGCAGGATGCGCTCGCGGTCGCGCCGGGCGGCATCGCGGGCAAATTCACCAGCCCAGTGGCTGGCCAGTTGCAGCGCCTCTTCATCGCTGGTGATCCGGTGGTGGGCCGCCAGCGGCTTGCCCTGCTGGCCCGGCACCGGGCGCAATGCAGCTACGTCACTCATGCTGCTCTCCTTTCAATTCCATTGATGACGTGCCGGAAACACGCCGTTCAGGCTGTAGTTGCCAATGGCGTGGTACTTCCAGCGCACCGGGTCGTGCAGGGTGTGCACGCGGGCATTGCGCCAGTGACGGTCCAGCTGGTGGCGCGAGCGGGTAGCGGCCGAACCGGCCAGTTCGAACAGCTTTTCGCTGGCTTGCAGGGCGATTTCGGTGGTCAGCACCTTGGCTTCGGCCACGGCAATGGACGCCTCGGCGCTGATGGCATCGGTCACTTCGCCGCTGCGCAGGCGGTCCAGCGTGCGGGCGGCATCGTCCAGTACTTCCTGTGCGGCATGCAGGTCGATCTGCAAACGCGCCACCGCCTGAATCACATAGGGGTCGTCGCTGGCACGGCTGACACCGGAATCCAGCCAGGGCCGGGCATGCTCACGCACAAACAGGATGGCATCGCGCAGCGCCGCCTCGGCAATACCGGCGTCGATGGAGGCCTGGATCAGCTGCGAAATCGGCCCGGTGAGATTGGGGCGGTCCGCCAGCTGCCAAACCGGCAGCAGCTGCGCCTCCTCCACCCGCACCCGCTCAAAGCGCACGCTGCCGCTGGCCGTGGTGCGCTGGCCAAACGAGGACCAGTCGTCAATCACCTCCACGCCCGGCGCATGCCGTGGCACCAGCACTTGCACGGTCAGGCCGGATTCATCGCGGGCGCGGGTGGGAATCCAGTCGGCAAACAAGGCCCCGGTGGAATAAAAACGCTGGCCGCTCAGGTACAGCCCGTCCGCCTCGCGGCTTAATTGGGTACTGAGCTGCTGCATGGGCTGCTTGCCCTTTTCCGGCCCGGCATTGCCCAGCCGCCGCCCGGACAGCACTTCGCTGTAGATAAAGCGCAACTGGGCAGGCGTGGCCAGCAGGGGGAAGACTTCCAGCACGGCAAAGTGGTTTTGCGGAATCTGCCCCAGCGAAGGGTCGGCCGCGCACAGGATGCGAAACACCCGCGACAGTGTCAGCAGGCTGACCCCGGCACCGCCATATTGGCGCGGCACGGTAATGCCACCCAGGCCACTGGCGGAATACCGCGCCAGCTCGGCCCAGGGCAGGCGGCGCTCACGGTCGCGCACACCGGCTTCCACGGCAAATTCGGCCGCCAGCTGGCGTGCCACTTCCAGGGCTTCGGCATCGCTGCGAATCAGCGCGGCCTCTTGCAAGATTGCTTGTTGAGTCATGAATGGTTTTCGTTTCATTGACGATGATTGAGACGACGTGCCAGCACGTCACCGGCGGTTTGCACCACGCTGACCAGCACCACCAGGCCGATGAGCACCGACACCATCACCTGGGTATCAAAGCGCTGATAGCCGTAACGGATGGCCACGTCACCCAGGCCACCGGCCCCCACGGCACCGGCCATGGCCGAGGAGCCGATCATCGCCACTAGGGTGATGGTGAGGCCGGAGACAATGCCCGGCAGCGCTTCGGGCAGCAGCACGTGCCACAGCACATCGCGCTTGCGCCCGCCCATGGCCTGCACCGCTTCAATCAGCCCACGGTCCACTTCGCGCAGGCTGACTTCGGCAATGCGGGCAAAAAACGGAATACCGGCCACCGACAGCGGCACCACCGCCGCCCACACGCCGATGGTGGTGCCCACCACCAGCCGGGTGAAGGGCAACAGCACCACCAGCAGAATGATGAAAGGCACAGAGCGGAACACGTTCACCACGCTGCCCACGCCCCGGTTGAGCCAGGGCCGGGCGTACAGATCGCCCGGACCGGTGGTCACCAGCAGCAAGGCCAGCGCCAGGCCGAAGATGGCGGACACCAGCGCCGACACGCTGACCATTTGCAGGGTCTGCCAGGCGGCAGTCAGATACAGGTCGAAAGAATCAGGCATGGTCGAGGTACCCCAGGATGCGGATATTGCCAGCCGGAATGGCCAGCTGACGGGCCAGATCACCCAGCCGGTTGCGCGACTGCGGCGCGCAGGCCAGTACCAGCCTGCCCTGCGCCCTGCCCTGTATGCGTTCCACCCCGCCATGCAGCAGGCGGGTGGCCGGCCCCAGTGCCGCCACCAGCGGGCCCAGCGCCGGGTCCTGCCCGCTGACGCCATCCAGCCGCACATCCAGCAGCAGTTCCGCCTGTGCACTGGCCGGTTCCGCCACAATGCGCCCGGCCACATCGGCTGGCAGTTCGTGATTCAGCGAAGCCAGCAAGGCGCGGGTGGCATCGGCCTGCGGTGCACCAAACACCTGCCATACCGGCCCCAGTTCCACCACCTTGCCCGCTTCCAGCACGGCCACGCGGTCGCACACTTCGCGGATGACAGCCATTTCGTGGGTAATCAGCACCACGGTGACCTTGAGTTGACGGTTGATGTCGCGCAGCAACGCCAGAATGGACTGGGTAGTTTCCGGGTCCAGCGCCGAAGTGGCTTCGTCGCACAGCAGCAGCGCTGGTTGATGCACCAGCGCGCGGGCAATGCCCACCCGCTGCTTCTGGCCGCCAGACAAGCGGGCCGGGTAGACATCGCGCTTGCCCTCCAGCCCCACCAGTTGCAACAGGCTGTCGACGCGGGCGTCAATCTCAGCCTGCGGCAGCCCGGCTATCTTCAAGGGCAGGCCGATGTTCTGCGCCACCGTGCGCGAGGACAGCAGGTTGAAGTGCTGGAAAATCATGCCGATGCCACGCCGCGCCTGCGCCAGCTGGGCTTCGTTCAGGCCGGACAAGTCCTTGCCTGCCACCAGCACCTGGCCGCTGCCGGGCGATTCCAGCCGGTTGATGGTGCGCAGCAAGGTGGACTTGCCCGCGCCGCTGCGGCCGATGATGCCGAAGATTTCACCGCGCTGAATGTCAAAGCTGACATCCAGCAAGGCCTGCACGCTGCGCCCGCCAGCCTGGAACTGACGCCCCACCTGCCGGAAGCTCACCAGCGCCTCCCCGGCAGGTTCCGCCGCCCGCTGCCACAAGGCCGGGCCTGGCTCTACCTCTGGCCGGATTGCCTCTGCCAATGCATTCATGCGTCTCTCCCTCACAGCCAGGCCGGGGTGTAGAGCTTGCCGAACACCTTGTCCAGCGAGGCACGCACCTGCTTTGATTGCTGATAGATGGCAATGAAGCGGCGGATTTGCGCATTGTTGACATCCTGTTTGCGCACCACCCATTGCAGGGCGTAAATCCTGTTTTCCAGCCCGTCAAACAACAAGGCACTGTCCGGGTTGTCGCCCGCCAGCTTGAGGAAGGACGGGTAGCCTTGCGCCAGATCCACATCATCCAGCGAACGCGCCAGTTGCGAGGCTTCCAGCTGCACGATTTGCAGCTTGCGCGGATTGGCCACGATGTCCTGGATGGTGGCCTTGTAACCCAGGCCGGGCCTGAGCTTGATCAGCCCGGCTTTTTCCAGCAGCAGCAAGCCACGGCCGCCATTCACCGGGTCACCGGCAATGGCCACCTTGCCGCCCGTTGGTATCTGGGCAAAGGATTTCCATTTATGCGAATACAGGCCGATTTTCATGATGGTGCCGGGGGCAATCGGCACAAAGTCGTAACCGCCCTGCTTCTTGGCGTTTTCCAGAAACGGGATGTGCTGGAAATAATTGACATCGATATCGCCATTGGCCAGCGCGGCATTGGGCGTGTTCCAGTCGGAAAACTCCACCAGCTCCACATTCAGGCCCTGGGCCTTGGCTTCCTTCACCGCAATTTGCAGCGATTCGATTTGCGGGGTGGAGGACACCCCTACCTTGATGCCATTGGGCCCGGCCACGGCCAGGGTACTGACAGCCAGCAACAGCGTGGCCAGCACACCGCCCCAGCGTGAGGATTTGATGGTTAATGACTGCATTGCAGACTCCCTGATGGTGGCTGCCGCTAGTGGGTGGGCAGCACATTCAGGGGACAGACTAACCATCCGGCATGCATCAACAAACCAATAAAATCGCCGTTAAATATCAAAAATAAAGATAAATGACTGCAATTAACGACAAATAGCACCCATATTTCCATATGGGTGCTGTATTGGATTTAACCGGCACAAATCTCAAACGATGGCAGCAGCCTGTTCGAATTCCAGCCGTGGCCCGCGCGGCGGCAGCCCTTCTGTCACGCCATAGCCCAGATTCACCACCAGCAGGCTGCGCCACTGGCCATCCGGGAAGAAGGCGGCATCCACCGCCGCGGCATCAAAGCCGGCCATCGGCCCGGCATCCAGCCCCAGTGCACGGGCAGCCAGAATCAGGTAGGCCGCTTGCAGGCTGGCATTCAGCCGCGCATGCGGCTCCAGCAGTTGCGGCAGGCCATCGTAAAAGCCCTTGGCGTCATAGGCCGGAAACTGCACAGGCAGATGCTGATGAAAAGCGGGATCCCAGGCCAGCACCACGGTGAGCGGTGCCGCTGCGGTCTTGTCACGATTGCCGGACGACAGCGCGGGCAGCAGCTTTTGCCGCGCCTCGGCACTGTGGATGAACAGATAGCGACCCGGCTGGCCGTTGAAGGCAGTCGGCCCCCATTTCAGCAAGACGTACAACTGGCGAATGGTAGCCTCAGTTACCGGTTTGTCCTGGAAACGATGATTGGAACGGGCAGCCACAAACAGCTGTTGCAGTGCGGCTTCGGGCAGAATGGCGCTCATGCCTGCTCCTTACGCCAGCGTGGCAATGGACACTTCGGTGGACTTGACGAAGGCAATCACCGGCGAACCCACTTTCAGTTGCAGCTCGCGCACCGAGCGGGTGGTAATCACCGAGGTGACAATACCCGATGCCGTTTCCACATCCACCTCGGACAGGACCGGCCCTTCCAGGATTTCCTTGATCACGCCCTTGAACTGGTTGCGTACATTGAGGGATTGAATACTCATGACAGATCCTTTGCCGTTTGGTACATGGCGGACAAGACGACCGCCAGAAACAGTAAGCAAACTAGCAGAGGCAAGGCTGATGACTAAGCAATAAAAGCTGAATTTCTTATCGAGAAAACTGCAATGCAAACACAGCACGATGATGCAATTTGGTGATTGTCAGCTGTGAGCAGCCACTTCAACTGAACAGCCTGGAGCAAAGTCGTCTTGATGCTCCCTGTTACTTTCATAAATCTTGAACAGCCATTACACATGGAGCCCCCCCCCCCATCGAGCTGCTGGCTGACGCCAGCCCAGTGGCAGCTGTTCCTGGTACACCGCCAGCGCACCAATCCGAACTCAAGCTTCCCTACTTTACTTGCTGGGCAAGCTGCCGCCCAAATCGCTATCAGTGGTGCCGGTCTCGTTGCTCAAGCCGACGGATGGGATTCGATGGTTGAGTGGGCCGGAGCGTCTCGCGATCATGGGCTTTGCCTCGGACTGAGTGCGACCAAATTGCAGAGGCTCAAGCTGTCGGTAACGCCGGTCTGTATAACGACTAATATGGTTGGCAGCCATTACCATATCCCAAATACATAATTTTCAAACACTTTGTCATGCATCCGTTTGTATAACCCTCAACCTAACGGCTAGCATGGCCATGCTGCCGCTTGCCCGCGACCTTACGTTCTTACCTGAAGGAGTGTTGGCTGAAAGTCGTATCGCAGGCACCTTCGGTCACATGAGCAAGTAGCTGCTCTGGGCCCCCCCTCGGCAGCAAAGGAAAGCAGTTATTCAGACCGAGTGAAACACTACAGGCAGCTAGCTGACTGATTGCTGACGTTGCGCAGGGGCCATACCTGTGGCCGCTTCGGCCGAACTGTTGACGTTGTGTCAGCCTAGTCGGCAGCAGTTCGGCCAAAGCGGCCCCTCACCTCGCCCTCGACAAATAGCTGCAGTCACATCGGAAAGCAGCCATCAATGTATCTAGCAAACAAGGGCTCTAACTAGTCAGGGCATGGAAGAAATTGTTGGCCCAGAAATGAGCACGCGAACAAGCCTCCATGCTGACTAGGCAAGGTGGGATGTTGGTAAAGAAAGCAGCCAATTTTGCACGAGCAAGCTGTTTCTTCAATACAACCTGACCGCGCTCATCAATGGCGAGAATCTGGAAAACTTGTTTGGCTAGATCCAGGACAATGGTCTTGATTGTCATGGGGGACTCCCTTGTAAGTGACATGCCTACTGTCTCACCGGGCAAGCCGGTCAGGGGGTAGCGTCCATACCATTAACAAAGCCAAATGAGAGCCAATCACTCATCTCCCTTATACAGGGTGCGGAACTTGAATAGCCCAATGCCATTTAGCGCACCCTCATAGAATGCATCCTTAATGAATCCGGCCACGGAATCATGAATATAACTTTCAAGAAAGTGCTCAATGGCAGGTGTTAACCGTCGCAAATCCATACTGGCAGCGACGTTAACCGGGTCTGTTTCTGGCAATACGGTTGGGCTGAGAACCCTGCTGTACTGTGTTTGTCTGTGCTTTATTTTTACTGCTTCGCGCATCGGATCAAAATCTGCTGCCATCGGGTTGCCGGCATGCAGCTTACTCAAACCAGAGATGATTCCTTGCTGGGTTTGCTGCAAGTACTCCTGATGTTTACTGTTGGCAGTACGGTAGGGAGCACGCTGGGTAAAGTCGCGCCGGTATTTGAAGCGTTGGCTTAGATATAGTGCCATATGCTGTTGATGCATCTTTTCGGCCGAGGCCGGGGCTATTTTGGCATCACGCAGATAAGCGTTGAAGTCATTGATCACCTGCTGTGTGGGACTAAGTAAATCCTGAATCTTTTTGTCTAGCTGCCCAATTGCTAGCAGTGGTACGCCGGCCTTCAGTGCCTCTTCATACATGCGGCGGCAGGGAATCACACACATCTGGCTGTTTTGTGCAGGCATGATGCCCAAGTCACCGCTGGCATAGCCTCCACCTACATCGGAATGCGAACCTGGGTACATCACTTCCACCGCATTGCCAGGATAACTATTGCCGCGACGTACAGTATCCAATGGGAAGCAGGCGCGTACCTCGTGCCCGGCAATATAGTGGACACATTGCTCGACTGCCGGGTGTATGGCCAGGTTGCCATCAGCCCATGCCATATGTCCGGTCGCAGGCAGGTTGTCGGGAAACAGCTGGGCGATGCCGACGGATGCTACCGTATCAAAAATCCCCAGGAACTGGGTGCGCAACGGGATGCCAGCAAAGTGCCAGCCTCCGTTTTCCTGCTGGCAGAGCCGGTACAGCCAATTTACAAAGGCACGCGCTTCAGTAGCACCACGCGAAAAACCAAATACTGATAGGTTTATTTGCGTTACCTCGGGTTTGCGGCCCTTCAACGCAGCCTGTAATCGACGTTGCCAATTAGTAAACAAGGCCCAGCGCATTGCACCGCCTGTTACTCCGCTGGCCATTTCCGTGATGGACTTGGCCAATCCATCTGTAATCAAAAAACTCTTGTTGACATACTGATGTGGGGCATTCACCAAACGTGTCAATGCCCACAGAATGCGGGCCTCTCCTCCCGCGCCGGCACCGCCACCAAGCATGCCGCCCTTATCGCCAATTTCCGGGAATGGAGTACCAACACCAGGCATATAGAAAGCGAAATAGCCGTCCTCTGGTTTGTCTCGCGCCGCCAGAAACATACGGGCGATATTACTGGGCTTCTGCTGGCCCGGCTTGGCCTGGTAATAGTCCAGATTGAGATTATTACCGGTGCCATCGAAGAACAGCATCACATGGACCTGGCCTCGGCATTTGGAGCTATCTTTGCCGCTGACGCAGGCCAACGCTTGTGCCCGTTGTAATTGTTCCCGTGCGGTGAGGGCGCGCTGCCCGCTTGGATAGGGTGCTGGGTTTTGGGTACTCATGGTGTGGCTTTCTGCGTCTCGCGGGGATAGGCGGGGCGATAGTCTGGATGATAAGGCAGAATATCGCTCAATTTGACCAGCACCTGATCGTTGGGCAGGAAGTGGATATCAACATGTTGCATTTCTTTGGCCTGATATTCCGGAATGGTTACAGTGCGAGTTTTCCGTGGCGCTGCTACATATACTTTTATGCCATCCCGAATAATGGGCTGGCCATTTTTATCTCGCAGCCAGTCACCATCGTTTTCCCAGCCGATTGTCACGGTTAATCCCGGCCGCCATTGACTGGGAACTATAACGCAACAGACCTCTTTTCCCCCTCCGCCCATGGCGGGAGCGTTAAGAATCCCCCCTTGGCCATTGATTGTGATGGAGAGTACCGATTTGTCGGTGTGATTGACCGCCAGATAACTCAAACTGGTTTTTTCTTCTTCGCAGCCTGCCAGTAGTGGTAGGCCCAGTATCAGTAATAAAGGGATTAGTCTTCGGAATGCTGTCATGGGGAGCCTTAATTAAGGGGCTGATGAGGACAGTCAATGGAGTATCGCCGCTGAGTGAGTTGTACTCTCTCTCCCATTGACAAACCCTTGGAAAGCCAATTTTTCTTTGTAGCGTATTGTCTGACAGTGTTTACTATGTTGGCGGGTATGTTTTCCAAAGAAAAGCAAGATAGATGCCACCATAAATTAATAACATCATGGTTATTGAGGTTACTTTTATAGTTATTTTTTGAACTCCATTTATTGCCCATGCGGATAAGGGCAGTAGTGCCATTATTAGAAGTGGCGAAGTTAGGATTAGAAAGTAAATGTGGTTTAATGCCGACCAGTCTCCCTCTGTTGTTGGGCCTGGGGTTCTTGTGTATTCAAAATATGTGATGCCGATAACGAATATCCAGACAATGGAAACGATTATCAATGCACTGGTCAGCAACAGCGGTTGGATAGTTTTTTTTACTACTGAGGTTTTTTTCGCATGTGTCATGGTTAATTCTCAAGAGGTGTGAGCATCGTCGAGTAACGGAGCAAGTCCTTCACTCAGGGAGCATCTTTGCTCGACAAAGCTCTTCAGCATCTGGATCAGCCGAGGGTCATCCAGCAAGCGTCCTTGGCTGTAACACACGGCCACCGCTACGGTTAGCTGCTCAGGGGCATCCTCAATGTGATGTTCTGCTAACAGATCGGCCGTACGTTGCAGCCAGCCATGCAGTACTGCACCAGAGCTAGGAAGCAGGTTGGCAAAACCTTCGTGCAACTGGTCTGCCAATACATCTGCCTGGGAGGCATGCATTAAGGCTGTGAACTCCTGGGCGCTCAGCAGCCATGGGTCGAGCGCATCAGGGGGGAGCGTCTTGGGCGGCATGGGCAATGCCTGCAGTTGGCCGTAGCGGTCAATAATCAACCACTGCTCCACAGGTTGGCACAGCCGTTGCCAAGCTGCAGTAGCCAGCACATGGGGCAGGCTGGCAGCGATGCGCGTATCGGCAAAACGGACGACGTACCACTGCCCGTCTTCGGTGGTGGCATTGAGGCTACGTTGCCAGGCATCCCGCAAGGCAGGGGCGCTAAGCTGGCTTATTAGAAAGCTCAGCATCGGCCGTCCCTTGCAATGACGCAGCAGCTGTTGCAGCTCTGGCTGATAGCCAGGATGCAATGCAACAAGTCGTGGTGAAACCTCGCGTAGCTCCCCCCAGTCCGGCTGGTCATACAAAGGCCAGCTTGCCTTGGTTTGCCATATCTTGCGCCGCTTGTAATCGAATCCATCATCCACTAGTGCGTAGCAGTACAGACTGTCTGGCAGCTCTTTCAGTAGCGTTTCCAGTTTTTGTGACTGTTCCGCTATATTTCCTTCGTCCATTGCAAAATACATTGCCATTCCTATTGTCCAGCCAAGGGCAAACCGGACTTGATTGCATTGAGCATGCATTGCAAGCAGAACTGCTTACCAGGGAAAACCGGCATCGGGATATTCAAACTAGCCGGCCCGCTCCAGTCATGGCTCCCCCCCTTGAAACTGACGGTGCCGGGGGCGTGCAGCTCGATCTTGCCATCCTTGATCCGTACATAAGCGCCACCGCTGGTCAGCAAGATTTCCTGGCTGGCGGCAATGGTGACCTTGCCCTTGGCCGAGGTCACGGTCAGCTCCCTATCCGCCGTCAGCTCCATCGCATCGCTCTGCGCTTGCAACTGCACCTTGCCTTTGGCGGCGATCAGCT
>NZ_JBMDJV010000030.1:0-56835 GCF_057809375.1 Aquitalea sp. FG25 | reverse complement strand
CCATCAACCCGCTGGCCGTCACCCTGAGCGGCAGCCAAACCTATAACGGCACGGCGACAGCACAGGGCAGCAATCTGGCGGTAAGTAACCTGATTGGCGGCGACAGCGTTACCGTGGGCGGCACTGCGGGTATGACCGGCATGTCGGTTGGCAGTCAGCAGCTGACCGCCTTGAGCGGCTTGGCACTGAGCAATGCGGACTACACCTTGTCCGGTGGCTCCGGGAGCCTCACGGTAATGCCGGCTGCACTCACGATTAGCGCAGCGAATCAAACCACTACGCGCGGTACGGCGTATGTGCTGGCCGGCTACACCACTTCTGGGCTGTTCGGTAGCGATAGTGTCACCAGCGTGACGGAAACCTTGGCTGGTGGGGCAACGTCTACGACACCCCTGACGGCGGCTGGCAGCTATGTTATTACCGCCTCCAACGCCATCGGCTCCGGGCTTTCCAACTACAACATTGCCTACCAGCCGGGGACGTTGACCGTAAACGTGTTGCCAACCATCAATGTCCAGCAGCTACCGGCTAACGGCCAGAACAGCAATGCCTCCAATTTCTCGATGCCGGGGCTGCCTTCCAACCTGAGTGTTGCTGGTTTCAATCCGCCAGCACCGTCTAGCACCAGCACGGGTTCTGGTACGGAGTCGGCATCTAGTTCGTCGGCTAGCGGTAGTAATAGCGGTATTGGCAGCGGGGGCGTATCTCCGGGTTTGGTTACGCCCGGATCCAGTGGCGGTTTCAGCGGCAGTTTGCAACTGGCGCGGCAGGCGGGAGAGCAGCTGACAGGCTCACCGTATCCGGATAATCGCTATGTTGGTGATGCGATTCAATTCATGACGAAATAAGCGGAAAGATAATAATAATGAATACGATCAGGCCATTGGTTTGGGGAAGCATCTACGCAACCGCAGGGTGTCTGTTGACGGTAACAGTGTCTGAGTTTGCGGCAGCGGCACCTATCGAGCTTAATCCGGCACCAGTACCGCAAATACAGCGGCAAATGATTCTGCCGCCTAACGTTGTGCCGGGGTCTGAAGATGAAACCCCGCTGGGGGCGACATTGACGGGTATCGTGGTGCTAGGGGCTGAGGATATGTCCGTTGCGGATGCGGGGGGTGGCATCGATACCAGCCGTGTTGCGCGGCTGAATACGCCGGATGGCAAGGCGCTGCTCATGCCTTGGCTTGGGCGTCCGCTATCCAGAAAGCTGATTGCCGAAATCGAGGCATCCATCGCGCGTTATTACCGGCAACGTGGCTTCCCGTTTGTCTCCTTGTCGACACCGCCGCAGAATATTGGTAACGGTGTACTGCAAATCCGCGTACTGGAATTTATGGACGGGAAGGTGTCGGTACAAGGTGCCGCCGATGCCAGCACAGCGCATTTGCGCAGCTTGATTCGCCAGCAGCCGGGTGCGCCGATCGATACCTATCAGCTTACGGCGGACCTGGACTGGCTCAATCGCTATCCCTTCCGCCAAGCGCAAGCGGTATTTACGCCTGCGGCCAGCTTTGGGCGTTCTGATCTGGATATCCAGATTACCGAAACCAAACCATGGCGAGCCTTCCTCGGTTATGCCAACTCCGGCACGGAAACCACCGGGATGGATCGCTATTTTGCCGGGGCGATGGTGGGCGGCTTATTAACGCCCGATTCGGTATTGTCATATCAGTACACCACTTCGCACGATGGCGTAGATATCGACGGGCATTTTGGTGGCGAGTATGCGCATAACCGTTACCTCAGCCATGGCCTGCATCTGGATCTGCCATTTGCACCGCGCCAGAAAATCGAATTAACGTTTAACCATGTTGAAACCAATACCGATTCCGAGTCGTTTTTGGTGCGCAACTTGACCGACGAACTATCGGTTGGACATCGTTTCAGCCTCTCCAATATTTCACGTCTGCCGGGTGACCTGGCTTACGGTGTGGAGGTGAAGCGCGAGTCACAAAAAGTTTATTTTGGCTACACGGATGTACTCGATAGCAAAGTAGAGACCAATCAGATTTATCTGAACTGGAACGCACTGTGGCAAGGGGCGGATAGCAAGACCGGCGTTGATGCAACATTGCATATCAGCCCGGGCGGCTTGAACGCGAATAACACGGATCAGGCCATGAGTACGTTTACACGCGGCAGAGTAAGCAATTCCGACTACCAGTACCTCAATGTGCATCTGACCCAGCTTAGCCGCCTGCCCAAGTCGTGGAGTGTGCGTAATGAGCTGATTATGCAGTTATCCAGCAATGCGCTACCCAATACCGAGCAAGCCGGTATCGGTGGCGAGGGGCTGGTGCGTGGTTATCTGCTGGATGATGGTGCCTACGATTCGATCTTCGTAAGCCGTAACGAGCTGCATCTGCCAACCTTCAATATGTTTGGTGACAACAGCTTGTTGATGCCCTATCTATTCGTGGATGGAGGCTATGGCCGCAACCATCACAATGCAGGCTCACAGCATGCCTTGTCCGCTGGTATCGGTATGGACTATCAATTGGGCAGCACATTAAGCGCGTCTGCCTCGGTTGCTCACAATTTTTGGCAGGCCAGCCAGACGCACAGTGGGGATAACGCAGTGGAAGTCAGGCTGACGGTGGGTTTTTAGCCTTAGGCATGAAGGCTGACCGAGGACGCTAAACCGCTTAGATATTGCCTTGCGTCCATGGGCTTCTGCCTAGCTTCGGTATGTGCGGCCCCGCAATGACAAGCCCCTCAATGGCAAGCCCGTTGAGGGGCTTGTCATTGGGAGAGGGCAGCGGACGATTCAGGCCAGTCCAAACGTTTTGCGCAGGCCCTTCTCGACTGGGCCTGCAGGCATGAAACGGCGTAGCTTGGCCAACAGCGACGCTTCACCCTTGGGCGTATGGCGCATTTTCCACACACCTAAGGCGGCATTAACAATGGTGCTGGCGACCCCATCGGGCGCGGGGGCTTTGTGGACATTGTTTTGAATGGCCTGGGAAACGACGCCAAGTTCTTTGCTGTAGTCAGGGATTCTGGACGCCGTCTGCGGCGCATTGATATCCAGGTTGGTTTTGGTAAAAGAAGGCTCGACCAAGGCCACGCGGATGCCAAATTGGCGCACCTCGTGATCCAGTGTCTCGGACAGCCCTTCAACCGCATGCTTGGACGCTGAATAAAGCGCCATATAGGGTGCGGGCAGAAAGCCCAATACCGAACTGACGTTGACGATGCGTCCGGAGCCTTGCTTGCGCATATGGGGCAGTACCGCCTTGGAAACCCGCATAAGACCAAAGAGATTGGTATCAAACAAGGTTTGCGCTTCGGCAATCGAAGTTTCTTCCAGCGCGCCCAGCAGGGTCACGCCGGCACTGTTGACCAGCACGTCGATGCGCTTGGCCAGATTGATAACGGTTTGAATCCCTTGCAGAACAGATGCTTCGTCGCGGATATCCATTTCGATGAGCGTTACACCGGGGATGGCCCGCGCTGTTGTAATGTTCCGGACCGTGCCGAATACACGGCAACCTCGTTGGGTAAACTGCTCCGCAGTTGCGCGGCCTATGCCCGATGACACACCAGTAATGATGACAACCCTGGGATTCGACATGATGGTTTTTCCGTGTGTGGTGAATGCTTGGCTAATCTGTGGGCTAGATAAATGGCCCTGCCCCTGAAGCGAGGCAGGGCAAATGAAGTTGTGCTCAGTCCAGTGTCTCAAGCGCCAGGGCGATGCCTTGACCGCCGCCGATGCACAAGGTCACGATGCCGCGCCGCAGCTGGTCTCGGCGCATGGAGTGAATCAGCCGTGTCGTCAAAATTGCGCCGGTGGCACCGATAGCGTGGCCATGCGCAATGGACCCACCTTCGACATTGACAATGTCCTCGGCAAAGCCAAGTTGCTGTAAGCACACCAACGCAACGGCGGCAAAGGCTTCATTAATCTCCACGCGATCCACATCGGATGTCTTCCAGCCCGCACGTTCCATGGCAAGCTTGACCGCAGGTATCGGCCCCATGCCAAACATGCCGGGTTCAACCGCAGCAACCGCATAGGATGCCAAGCGTACCGATGGCTGTAGACCATGTGTTTCAGCAAAGCTGCGTTCTGCAATCACCATGGCAGAGGCTGCACTGTTGAGTCCTGGCGCATTCCCCGCCGTGATCGTGCCATCGGGGCGGAATGCCGGTTTAAGGCGGCGCAGTGTCTCGATCGTCGTTTCCGGCCGATTGCTTTCGTCCCCGGCAAAAACGACAGTTCCTTTTCGACTCTGCAATTCGACCGGAATGATTTCATCTTCAAATTTTCCGGCAGCTTGCGCCGCTGCAAAGCGCAGCTGAGAGCGTAAGGCCCACTGGTCCTGCTGCTCGCGACTGATCTGGAAACGGCTCACCAGATCTTCAGTATGCCAACCCGAATGTTGACCACTGAATGCATCGTTCAGTCCGTCATTCAACATGCTGTCAATGACCTGGCCGTTGCCCATGCGATAGCCCCAGCGCCCACCCGGAATCAAGTAGGGTGCTTGATCCATATTCTCCATTCCGCCAGCAATCGCGCAGTTTCCATAACCAGCCAGTATTTCGAGCGCGGCAGAGACAATCGCCTGGGCACCAGAACCACAAACACGATTCACGGTGAAAGCCGGGACATCAACCGGTAAGCCTGCATGAATAGCAGCCTGCCGGGCAGGATTCATCCTGGCACCGGCTTGAATGACATTACCCATCACCACAGCATCAACTGCTTGAGGCGAGAGGCCGGAGCGCTGCAAGCTTGCCTTAACGGCCGCCGCGCCAAGTAGCGTTGCGGGGGTGTCTTTCAAGCTGCCGCCATAGTTGCCGATGGCGGTACGTACCGGCTTGCAGATGACAATTTCTCTTTGCTTCATTTCACTTCTCCTTGTGCATCAAGTGGCATCAAGCGGCGAATCGGCTATTTGATTGAACGGGTTTGATCTTGAACCAGATCGAATACATGGCCGGCAGGAATACCAAGGTCAGGATGGTCCCGGCCAAGGTGCCGCCAATCAGGGTGTAAGCCAGCGTTCCCCAAAACACCGAATGGGTGAGCGGGATGAAGGCAAAAATGGCTGCCAGCGCAGTCAGAATGACTGGCCGTGCCCGCTGCACCGTGGCTTCGACAACTGCGCGGAACGGGTCCAGCCCGGCCTTTTCGTTTTCACGAATCTGGCCAATCAAAATCAGCGTGTTGCGCATCAGGATGCCGGACAGGGCAATCAGGCCCACCAGCGCATTGATGCCGAAGGGTTGCTGGAACAGCAGCAGCGTCGGCACCACACCGATAAGCCCCAGCGGACTGGTGAGGAAAACCATCACCATCCCGGCGATAGAGCGAACCTGCAGAATGATGATGAGCAGGGTGAGGGCGATCATGATCGGAAACAGCGGCAGCATGGCAGTGCTGGCCTTGCCGGATTCCTCAATGGAGCCCGCTTCGACGATGTGGTAACCACTGGGCAGCATTGCCATGATGGGTTGCAGCTGCTTGGTCATTGCTGTTGATACGTCTGGCGGCTGCAAGCCTTCGGCAATGTCACCCCGCACCGTGATGGTTGGCGTACGGTCGCGGCGCCGCAGGATGGGATCCTCCATGCGCACCTCGACCTTGCCGACCTGAGACAGGGGAATGCGCTGCCCGGCCGCGCCAGCCAGCGTGAAGCCGGCAATCTTTGCCGGATCAAGACGGATATCACCGGCAGCCCGGCCAACCACCGGCACGGAACGGATATCTTCACGCACCTCGGTCAGTGGCGCTCCCGAGAGCAGAAACTGCAATTGCGTTGCCACTGCGCTTGAACTCAGACCGACCGACTGCAGCCGATCCTGATCAAGCACAAAATGCAGCGTGGGTACGCGCGTGCCCCAATCGGTGTTGACGGTACGCATCATCGGGCTGGCATGCATTACCCCTGCTACTTGCGCAGCAATCTCGCGCAGCTTGTCCGGGTCTGGCCCCGTTACGCGATAGGCGACCGGGAATGGCGAGGGAGGACCAAACACGATCTGGGTGACACGTACTCTTGCCTCCGGAGCCAGGCCCTCGGCTGCCGCCTCGCGCAGTCGGAACTTGAGGGCTTCGCGTTCCTTGTCATTGCCGGTCAGCACCACGATTTTGGCAAACGACGGGTCAGGCAATTCCGGCGACATTGCCAGGAAGAAGCGGGGAGCGCCTTGTCCAATATAGGAGGTCACCACTTTTGCTTCTTTCTGTTTGGCCAGCCACGCTTCCACCTTTGCTGTTGCAGCACTGGTTTGCTGGATCGAAGTGCCATAGGGCATCTGCACTTCAACCAGCACTTCTGGCCGGTCGGAAGTCGGAAAAAACTGCTTCTTCACCATGCCCATGCCGACGATGGCCAGCGTAAACATCCCGATCACTGCGCCGGCAACCCACCATTTGCTGGCGATGACGCGCCCCAGCAGCTGCCGGAAGCGGTTGTAGCGCGGGGTGTTGTAAAGCGCCTCATGTCCTCCTGCCACCTTGTTGAAGTCTGGCAACAGCTTGACCCCGAGATAGGGCGTGAAGACCACGGCCACCACCCACGACGCAATCAGCGCAATCCCGACGATCCAGAACATATTGCTGGTATATTCACCCGCCGTTGAGCGTGCAAACCCGTTTGGCATGAAGCCGATTGCGGTAACCAAGGTCCCGGAAAGCATGGGTGCTGCGGTATGACTCCAGGCATAGGCCGACGCGGCAATACGGTCGTACCCTTCCTCCATCTTCACCACCATCATCTCAATTGCGATGATGGCGTCATCCACCAGCAAGCCCAACGCCAGGATCAGCGAGCCCAGGGTAATGCGGTCAAAGTTCTTGCCGGAAGCGGCCATGACGACAAACACGGCAGCCAGCGTCAGCGGAACCGCCGCAGCCACCACAATACCGACGCGCCAGCCCATGCTGACAAAGCACACCACCATCACCACCAGCAAGGCGACGAAGAACTTCACCATGAACTCGTCCACTGCCGAATGGATATTCACCGCCTGGTCGGTCACTTTCGACAAGCTCATTCCCTTGGGGAGTTCGGCATTAATCCTGGTGACTTCGGCCTCAAGTGCTGTGCCCAGATCAAGCCCATTCCAGTCGTCGCGCATCACCACGCCGAGCAACAACGCCGGTTCACCGCCATTGCGGACCAGGAAGGTGGCGGGGTCTTCATAACCCCGTGCCACGGTGGCCACATCGGACAGCTTCAGCGTGCGCCCCTGTACCACAATCGGGGTCTGCCGAATCTTCTCCAGCTTGTCCAACGCCCCATCGATACGAACAAACACCTCGGGGCCTTTGGTCTCAATCGACCCGGCTGGCGTCAGCACGTTCTGGCTGTTCAGCGCGGCAAATATGTCCTGCGGCGTCACCCCCAGCGTTGCCAGACGATCATGCGAGAACGAGACGAAAATACGTTCCGGCTGCTCGCCGATGATATTGACCTTCTTGACCCCGGCGACATGCAGCAGTTGCTGTCGCAGCGCCTCTGCATCGCGCACCAGCAGTCTTTGCGGCTCGCCCTTGGCTTTGAGGGCAAACAGGGCAAACGTCACGTCTGCATATTCATCGTTGACCATGGGGCCAATGACGCCTGCGGGCAGCTTCTTGGCTTCGTCACTAATCTTTTTACGGGCCTGATAGAACTCCTCCTGAACTTCCGCTGGTGGCGCGCTATCGAGCAGGGAAACCATGGTGAAAGCCAAGCCGGGGCGGGTGAAGGTTTCGGTGCGGTCATACCACCGAAGCTCCTGCATGCGTTTTTCCAGGGGGTCAGCTACCTGATCCTGCATCTCCTGCGCCGTTGCGCCCGGCCAGGCGGTCACAATCGTCATTTGCTTGATGGTAAATGGCGGATCTTCCGCCCGGCCTAGCTTGAAAAAGGCCAGGACGCCTGCGGCAGAAATCAGCAGGATCAGGAATAAGGTGATGGCGCGCTCCCGTACGGCGAGCGCAGATAGATTGAAACGGCCCTCGCTCATGGGCGGTCTCCTTCGGCAGCGCTATTGAAGACCTGCTTGGCCAGCCGAACCTGTTCGCCTTCACGCAGCAGATGGGCTCCGAGCGCGACGATCTTGTCGCCTGGTGCGAGCTTGCCGCTTACGCGGGCATGGTCATCTTCAATGCGCTGGACCACGACGGGCCGCCAGGAGACCTTGGCCGGTTTGCCATTAATGACCCAGACGCCAGGCCCTTTCCCCGCGTCGAACAAGGCAGCGATGGGTACCCGCATGCCCGCCGTGTCAAGCGCATGTCCATCTGGAATCTGGATGGAAACGGTTGCGCCCAAGGGCGCAGTGGCCAGCTCGCCATCCAGCACATAGCGTGCTTCGAAGGTACGGGTCAGGCGATCGGCAGCCTCTGAGAGCTGGCGTAGCTTGGCGGGAACACGGCGGGTATCCGATCCATACAGCGCGGCTTGGCCGATGGAGCCAACCGCCGGACGCAAGGTTTCCGGCAATTGGATGACCGCCTCGCGCCGGCCGGCATGAGCCAGCCGCACGACCACCTGCCCGGCATTCACCACCTGGCCGGGCTCGGCCAGCGTTTCCATCACCACGCCATCGCCATCCGCCAGCAGGTCGGCATAACGACTGGCATTACGGGCCACATCGGCCTGGGCTTCTGCAGCGCTCAACTGGGCTTTGGCTGCATCCGCTGCGGCTTTGACCTGGTCGTAAGCAGAGGCCGAGATGGCACCACTGCCACGCAGCTCACGGTAGCGCGCTTCGTCCTGTGCGGTCTGCTGCGCCCGTGCCCGCGCGGCGCTCACCGCCTCCTGCTGGGCATTGGCGGCCAGCCGCAGATCGACCGGGTCAATCCGCATCAGCAGTTGGCCGCGTTTGACGGTTTGTCCTGCGTCTACCAGGCGTTCCAGCACCTTGCCGGAAACCCTGAAGCCGAGATCACTTTGAACGCGGGCAGCTACGGTGCCCGTGAATGCGCGGGAATCTGCCGTGCTGGCCTGCACAAGAGCAGTACGCACCAATGGCGTGCTGCTGCGGGGGTCGGTCTGTGCTTTTTCGCCGCAAGCGACCAGGGCAAACGGCAAGGCACAGATGACGGTAGAGATGGTAAGGCGATGCCGAAGCATGAAAGTCCCTTTGACGAAGTGATCGGGACTTTCAGTATTATTCTTGTGACCAATTTAGTCAATGGTCACTATTGGGGTGTGGCTTCACGGCGACAGGCTGCGTAGTACCAGGCTGGAAAGCTGTGCCGGGGCTTCTTCGGTGTAATCAAAGTTGTATTGCAATATCAAGGGGTGCAGATAAGGCCGCATCACCAGGAAAATTGCCGTGGTGGTTTCATCCAGTGGCGTCTTGCGTTCAAAGTCGCCGCTGAGTCGGCCTTGTTGCACGATATCTTGCAGCAAGCTGCGGATGCGCTCCTCGTAGACAATGGTGGCCTGCCAGCGCTCGCCGGCTGCGGATGCCGCGATTTCGAATAGCTTGCGATCCTGAAAAAACAGCCTGAGGCTTGATTCCACAATGGTTTTAAACATGCGCCGCAGCTTTTCTGGCGGGCCTTCCACGGCGTCAATCGCCGCTTTGACATCGTTTTCAATTTCGCGCAGGCACTGACTGCAAATCATCTCGCCAATGGCCTGCTTGGATTCGAAGAACTTGTAGATATAGGCCTTGGAAAAGCCAATGGCTTTGGCCAGATCAGACACCGTGGTCTTTTCGTAGCCATAGCGGCTGAAGTGCTCGGTGGCGGCGGTCACAATCTGATCGCGTACTTCATGATCAGCCGGACCGCGCGCCGTGGTGGGGGAGGGGCGTGTATTTTTCATGGCTAGTAGCTTACAGACGTGCCCAAAAATTGACAATGAGTGACCAATATGTATTATGGTCACTAAAGTTCATTTTACTTTGGAGTCGCCCGTGCTAGCAAAACACCCTCTCGCCTTGCTTGTTGCCGCCAGTTTGTTGACCGGCTGCGCCGTTGGCCCCGATTACGTCCGGCCCAACCCGACGCTGCCGCAGCAGTATCTGGGTGCTGCCGCAGTCGCGCAGCGACAGGCAGCCACCCATGCCGACCTGGCCGCATGGTGGGCGGGCTTTGGTGATGTGCAACTGAGTCGATACATTACGCTGGCGCTGGAGCAGAACCTCGATCTGGCACAAGCCTCGGCACGGGTGGTGCAAGCACGGGCGGGCTTGGGGGTGGCCAATGCGGCGCTGTTGCCCGCCGGTAATATCAGCGGACAAGCCGCCAGAGCTTACCAATCGGTTGAAACGCCATTAGGGCAAGTCTTGAATGCGCAGCCTGGGTTCAACCGTTATGGCAATGCCTACGAGGCTGATCTCGGTGCCAGCTGGGAGCTGGATTTGTTTGGCGGCTTGCGCCGTGGCCGTGAAGCGGCGCTGGCCGAGTATCAGGCTTCGCAGGCCGGTGCAACTGCCACCCGCTTGGCGGTAGCGGCCCAGACTGCCGATATCTATATCAGCATTCGCGGCTTGCAAACCCGCTTGGCTATTGCGCGTCAACAGGTTGAAAAGCAGCAAGCCCTGCTTGATACCATCCAGCTGCTGTATAGCAAAGGCTTGGCCGCTGAACTGCAGGTGAACCAGGAAGAGGGGGCGCTGGCGCAGGTCCAGTCTTCGGTGCCGGTGCTCGAAACCGGTCTGGACGCCGCCATGAATGCCATGGATGTGATGCTGGGCTCGCCCCCCGGCACCCATCGCGCCGAGCTGGCCGCCGGGAGTGCCATCCCGACCGTTCCTCACATTAGCGCCAGCGGATCACCGGCTGAATTGTTACGGCGGCGGCCAGACCTGATTGTGGCCGAGCGCCGCTTGGCGGCATCCCATGCGCGCATTGGCGTGGCGATTGCCGAGTACTACCCCAAGCTGTCATTAAGTGGGCTGATGGGTAGTGCCACGGCAGTATCTGCAGGCAATTTGTTTACCGGCGGTGCCAGCCAGGCCTCTGGCGTACTGGGGCTGCGTTGGCGCCTGTTCGATTTTGGCCGCATCAACGCGCAGATTGACCAAGCCAAGGGGCAGGAGGCCGAAATGCTGGCCGCCTATCGACTTGCCGTGCTGCACGCAACAGAGGATGTCGAAAACGCATTCTCAGCCTTGCTTAAACGCGAGGAGCAGTCTGCCGTCCTGGCACGGGGGGTCGATTCGCTGGGCCGCGCCCGGTCCGCTTCGTTTGCTGCGTATCAACAAGGGGTGGTCAGCCTGATAGAAGTTTTGCAAGCCGATGAAAGCCTGCTGCGCGCCAGCGACGCACAAGCGCAGGCCAAAACCGAAGCCGCACGCGCAGCGGTTGCTGCTTTCAAGGCGCTAGGTGGTGGTTGGCAGCCACCGGACGCAGACGTGCTGGCAAGCAAGTAACAAATAGGCGCGTGGCCAGGCTATGCACGCGCAGTCGCTGCTCAGCTGTCCAGCGGCAGCCGTGAATTGAACTTTATTTCTTTCAGTGCCAGGTTTGAATGAATTGCGCTGATGCCGGGAATGGCCCGCAGTTCTTCGATGAAATTGCTGTAATCGTCCAGGTCACTGGCAAGCACCACCAGCAGGTAGTCCGCTTCGCCAGTGATTTTGTGACAGGACAGCACTTGTGCATGGTCCTGGATGATTGCTTCAAACCGGTTGGGCTGTTTGTCACCAATATTGCCAAAGCTCAGGCTGACAAACGCCATCACGTCCAGCCCCAGCTTGCGCCGGTCCAGATTCGCCTGATAACCCAGGATATAACCATCCTCTTCCAAGCGCTTAAGTCGTCGCCAGCAGGGCGTTACACTTAGTGACAGCTGCTCCGCCAGCTTGGGGGTGGACATCGCCCCATCGCTTTGCAGATGTTTCAGGATGGCTAGATCTACAGCATCCAATGGTGTTATGGGTTTGTTCTTCTTCATATATGGATGAAAAGTGATTTTTCTTTTCTTATATTGCCCAATTTTGGACAAGAAAAGCAAAATAATTACTTTCGCCAATCTGCATAATTTGCATCAGGACAACAGCCAAGTGATGTCAAGATGCTTACCTTTCACAACCCCGATCATCATCTGCACCATGCCTCCGAACTCAAGGACGGCAAGGTGTCTCCCTGTTTTGAACTCCCTCACCGCGCAGACACCATACTCGCCCGCGTACGCCAAACCGGCCTGGGTGACATTGCCTTGCCTGCCCACTACGCCAAGGAACGTTATGCCCGGGTGCATAGCGAGCGGTACGTGCATTTTCTGGAAACGGCCTGGCAGGAGTGGACCGCACTGGGCCATCAGCACGATGCTTTGCCGCTGGTCTGGCCGGTGCGCGATTTACGCAGTGATATAGAGCCTGAGCATATCGACGGCAAGCTGGGTTTTTATGCCATGGACGCTGGCGTTGCCATTACGGCGGGTACGTGGCAGGCAGTCCGCCGCAGTGCCGATACCGCACTAAGTGGCATGGATTACTTGCTGCAGGGCAATGGCAGTGCATTTGCACTCTGCCGCCCACCTGGCCATCACGCTGCGGCGGAATACATGGGCGGCTACTGCTACCTCAACAACGCTGCAATTGCTGCGCAATCCTGCCTGGATCAAGGCGGGAAAAAGGTGGCCATTCTGGATGTGGATTTCCATCACGGCAACGGTACGCAGAGCATTTTCTACAATCGCTCCGACGTGCTGTTCGTTTCATTACATGGCGACCCGCGTTGCTCCTATCCCTATTTCTCCGGCCATCGCGATGAAACCGGCAACGGTGCAGGCCAAGGGTTCAACCTCAATTACCCCCTGCCGCACGGTACCGACTGGGAAAGCTATGCGGTGTCCCTGCGTGATGCCTGCCAGCGCATTCGCGCTTACCAGCCTGATGCCCTCGTGATTTCCCTTGGGGTGGATACCTTTGAAAACGACCCGATCAGTCATTTCAAGCTGAGCAGCCAGGACTATTTCAAGCTGGGAGCAGCGCTTGCTTCTGTCGGCGCGCCAACGCTGTTTGTGATGGAGGGAGGCTATATGGTTGATGAAATTGGCATCAACGCGGTCAATGTGTTGCAGGGTTTCGAGGGGGATTGATGAATGAATGCATGTGCATCCGGACTCATGGCCCCCGATAGTCTGGCAAGCCCATTTCAGATGCGCTATCTCGATATCGCCGACATTCGCAGCCTGCTGCGCCGCAAAGGCGCGGAAAACGTGCTGTTGGAATGAGTGGCCTAGATTGAGTCTGATTATCGCAGCTGGCAGGATTTTCAGAAGTGCGCCCGTGTTGCCACTCACTCGCAGCAGGGCGTCATTGAGCTGATGCCGGTATCTGACCGCCAGGGTATGGCTTCTAGTATGTGAATGGCCACCCCGCCAACACCTTGCAGCAGATGCTGACGGGGGAGTCCGGCCAATGGCAAATACCCTAAGGCATCAAGCTGGGTAGCAGGCTGAAACCGTTACGACTACCGGTGGTGACGTAGCCAACCAGCTTGTTATCACGATGGGCGAGTGCCGTCAGCCCATCATCACCTTCGTTGATCTGCCAATCCAGATTGTTACCCTGGGTAAGCCCCGCCAGTTGGATGGGGTAGCGCGGTGTTTTTACTGCCACCGGCAGCGGACCAAAATGTACCGGCGTCGGTTTGCCCGCCAGGGTACTGGCCAGGGCATTGGCCGATAGTGTGATCGGCTGCAGGTAGGGGAGGATCTGCCCCTCGATTTCGGCGCAATCCCCCAGGGCGTAGACATGCGCTTGCGAGGTGCGCAGATAGGCATCGACCACGATGCCGCGCTGTATGGCCAGCCCTGCCGTCAGATCGAGCCTGGGCTTAAGGCCCGCCGTGCAGATGACGGCGTCCACCGAGAGTTTTAGCCCGTCGGCCATGGTCACGCTATAGCCCTTTGCCAGCTTGTCTATCCGCGCTACGACCGTACCAAAGCGCAAAGTCACCTGGTCCATGACGCTGTGCAGGCGCTGGCTCACCGGCTCGGGCACCAGCCGCTCAAGCAGGCGGCTGCCGATATCTACCAGGGTGACACGCTTGTGCTGTGCGATATCGTGCGCGATTTCCGTGCCGATCAGGCCGCCCCCGATCACCAGCACATGTTCACTCTGGTTAAGAGCGTCGAAGTAGCGCCGGTATTGCTCCAGATTGTTCAACGTCAGGATGTCTTGGGCACCGTCCCCTGCAATCGGCGGCACAAATGGCTCGGCACCAACTGCCAGAACGAGGTCGCTGTACGGGATTTGCGCTGCGCCCGCAGTTACTGTCTGGGCTGCAAAATCAAGCGCAGTAACGCGGGTATGCGGCCGCACCATGATCTTCAGTTCGGCAGCCATGCCGGTGGCACTGTTCTGGATCAGCTGGGCGGCATCGGTCTGGCGACTGAAGCCGTGGCTTAACTGTGGCTTGGGGTAGTACTCGCCACCGTCCTCGGTAAGCATAACCACCGGCGTGCTGGTGTCGTGTTGACGGAAGGCCCTGGCCAGGGTGTAGCCGGCATGGCCGCTACCAATGATAACAAGAGGCTTTTTCATCGAATTTCTCCTGAATGGGGGCCTTATGCCGTGACAAAGTCGCTTTTACCCATAAAGCACACCGGGCAAAGAAAGGTTTCCGGGACGTCCTGCCAGGTCGTGCCGGCAGCGACACCCTGGGCCGCATCGCCCTGTTGCGGGTCGTAGATCCACGAGCAGGTTTTGCAGCGCATCTTGTCGCTCCCCGCGCAGCTGCCCGCCGTATTTGCCGTACTCTGTCCGGTACTTGCCAATTGTTCGATGAATGTTTCGCCAAAGCGCACGCCCTGGGTGAGCGCATCGTCGGTAGGGCGCCATTCGGCAGTGATTCCGGGATTGAGCACACGAAAACCGGCATCGTCCAGGCGTCTGGCAATACGTTCCACCGCGCCGCCGTTCCAGCCGTGCGTGCCGAACGATGCTGCGGCCTTGTTCTTGAAGCGTAAGCCGGTCATTTCCTCAAGCAGGGCGGCCACGTGCGGCAACATCACATTGTTGACGGTCGGGCTGCCAACCAAAATGGCCTTGGACTTGAATACGTGGGTGAGTACGTCGTTTTTGTCGCTGTTGGACAGGTTGAACAGCTTGATCACAACCTCTGGGTCCGCCTTGCGTATGCCTGCGGCAATGGCTTCGGCCATCATGAGGGTTCCGTTCCACATGGTGTCGTAAACCAGGGTGATCTGGTTCTCCTGGTAATTGTCGGCCCATTGCAGGTATTGCTCGACAATCTGGGTGGGGTTGTCGCGCCAGATAATGCCGTGGCTGGTGGCGATCATGTCGATGGGCAGGTTCAGTTCCAGAACCTCATGAATCTTCTGGGTTACCAGCGGGCTGAATGGGGTAAGAATATTGGCGTAATACTTGATGCATTCTTCTTGCAGTTCGATCGGATCGCACTGGTCGTTAAACATCTGGGCGCTGGCGTAGTGCTGGCCGAAGGCATCGTTGCTGAACAGCACGGCGTCGTCGGTCAAGTAGGTGGCCATGCTGTCTGGCCAGTGCAGCATTGGCATTTCGACAAACACCAGTTGTTTGCCGTTGCCCAGGTCCAGGCTGTCGCCGGTTTTGACGATCTGGAAATTCCAGTCCTGGTGATAATGGCCGCGCAGCGACTTTTCACCATTGGCCGTACAGTAAATCGGGGTATTGGGGATGCGCGCCATCAGTGCCGGCAGGGCGCCACTGTGGTCGATCTCGCCATGGTTGGCGATGATGTAATCGATGGCCCCCAGGTCAACTTCCTTGGCCAGATTGGCAACAAATTTCTCGGCATAGGGCGCCCAGACGGTATCGATCAGGGCAATTTTTTCTTCTTTAATCAAGTAGCTGTTATAACTGGATCCGCGATGCGTGCTGTATTCGCTGCCGTGAAATTCGCGTAGTTCCCAGTCTTGTTTGCCAACCCACTGGATGTTGTTTTTAACAATGAAGGCCATGCTGGAAAGCTCCTTGCTCGATAAGATTCGTGTGAAATGAATCTTATCGAGCAAAACATTCATAGTAAATGAATCTTATCGATATCATTGATTGGCTTGATGTTGGTCAAGCGCAGAGTGGATGCGCAGCGCTGCAAGGCATGGCCGGGCAGTGAAATGGTGTGAGCACGGCTACAGGCAGGGGGCCGTCAGGTTAGAATGAATGCCCAATCCGTCTGCAGGTGTGCGGATGTGAACAACCCCATGAGACCCTCCAGATCGTGCGACTGACGGCTTTTACCGACTACTGCTTGCGTGTGATGATGTACAGCGCACTCGCGGGCAATCGCCTGGTGACTATCAACGAGATAGCCCAGGCTTATAATATTTCTGCCAGTCATCTGACCAAAGTGGTGTTTTTTCTCGGCCAGCATGGCTACTTGCTGACGGTGCGCGGCAAAGGAGGGGGGGTACGCCTGACTGATGAGCCGCGCCAAGTCAACTTGGGCCAATTGGTGCGGGCGGCGGAAACCGACAACGTCATGGTGGAGTGTTTCGACCCGCAGCACTCCCAGTGCCGCATCGCCTCGGTATGCCGTCTGATGAATGTGCTGCAAGGGGCGCAGGAAGCTTTCTACGCCGAGTTGTCCCGCCACACCCTGGCAGACCTGCTGGTGCCGTCGGCAGGGTTGGGGCATGCCTTGGGCATTGAAATCCGGGAAATAAAAATGTCCTGATGTGTTGCTCAGTAACAGTCATGCCAGCTGCCCTGACCTGATGGAATGCCAGCAGGCCAGGGTTTCAACATGGCATCATCCAGACCGCCGCATTCCGGCCTAATCTGCAGCGGGCTCGGCAAATACTTCCCGGGCAATACGCATGGCATCTACCGCTGCGGGTACGCCGCAGTAGATGGCAATTTGCAGGATGGCCTCTACCACTTCTTCTTTGCTGCAGCCGTTGTTCAGCGCACCGCGCACATGCAGTTTCAGCTCGTGCGGGCGGTTCAATGCGGCAATCATGCCAAGGTTGATCAGGCTGCGCGTTTTGCGTGGCAGTCCTTCTCGCGCCCACACCGTGCCCCAGCAATATTCAGTCACCAGCTGCTGTAGCGGCATGCTCAGTGCATCGGCATTGCCCAATGCCTGATTGACATAGTCCTCTCCTAGTACGGCCTTGCGGATTTGCAGGCCCTGTTCATACGTTTCCTTGCTCATGCTGTGCTCCTTCATGGTGGTAGATCGTGCTGGAAGACAAGTGCGGTGGCAGATTGTCTCTTTTTGTTTGTATTATGGTATACCAACATACAATTACCTTGATATCGGATTTTTGTTGGTATACCGTAATACCATCATATCTAAATCGATGGCCATTGCAGCCAGACAACAGGAGACAGGACGATGGATGCCGGTATTCGCAAGGTGGTGACCTATGTTGAGGAAACGCTGATCGAGGGAGGGAAGGCGGCACCTGTGCCGTTGAAGATGTTTGCCGCTGCGGTTGTCCTCAAGAACCCCTGGCATGGCCGTGGCTTTGTGGAGGATCTGAAGCCGGAGATTCATGCCATTGCGCCGGTGCTGGGTGAACTGCTGACTGGCGAAATCCTGCGCATGGCAGGCTCTGGTGCCGTGATTGAAGGCTATGGCAAGGCGGCGGTGGTGGGTACGGCAGGGGAGATCGAGCATGCCTCGGCGCTGATCCACACCCTGCGCTTTGGCAATTTCTATCGCAAGGCGGTAGGGGCCAAGAGCTACCTGAGCTTTACCAATGTGCGTGGCGGGTCCAATTGCGCCATCTCCATCCCGATGATGCACAAGGATGACGAGGGCATGCGCTCGCATTACCTGACCATCCAGTTTTCCATCAACGATGCCCCGGCCGCTGATGAAATCGTGGTGGCGCTGGGGGCATCCATCGGCGGCCGTCCGCATCACCGCATTGGCAACCGTTACCAGGACCTGCAGGAGCTTGGCAGCAATGAAGCCTGAACATGCCCCTCTGATACCGCTGATGGCTGGCACGGTTGACGGTACCGCATTCAGCGTTCATGGCACGGGCGAACCGCTGGTGCTGGTGCACGGCGTGGGGATGGGCAAGGAAATCTGGACGCCGCAGATTGCCGCTTTCAGCCGCGATTATCAGGTGATTGTCTACGACATGCTGGGGCATGGTGACAGTGCGCTGCCTGCCGCCGATGTCACGCTGCGCGACTATGCAGACCAACTGGCGGGCTTGCTGAATCATCTGGGCATTGCTGCCGCCAATGTGGTGGGGCATTCGATGGGGGCGCTGGTGGCGCTGGAATTTGCCCTGGCTCATCCGGAGAGGGTATTGCGACTGGCTGCCTTAAATGCGGTGTTCATGCGCTCGGCAGCGCAGCGTGCGGCGGTGCAGGAGCGTGCGGCAGCGCTGGCGCATACCGGGGTGAGTGCCACGGTGGACTCCACGCTGGATCGCTGGTTTGGCAAACCGGTGCCTGCCGAACTGGCGCCGTCGGCCAGCATGGTGAAGCACTTTCTGAATACGGTGAATCCGCAAGGTTATGCCCGTACCTACCAGTTGTTTGCCAGTGCCGATGCGGTACATGCAGCTGGGCTGCCATCGCTGGCCATGCCTGCGCTGTTCATGACTGGTGAGTGCGATCCCAACTCCAGCCCGGACATGTCACGTGCCATGGCGGCGCTGGCACCGCAGGGGCAGCTCGATATCGTGGCGGCAGAGCGTCACATGATGAATGTGACTGCCCCGGAAAGAGTCAACCGGCGCTTGCGCATTTTCCTGGAAACCACCCGCGTCGGGGTGACTGGCTGTCATTCGCAGGAGTGAAGAATCATGTCGAACACGATTGATGCAATAGAGTTTCGCAAGACCCTGGGTGCATTTGTCACCGGGGTAACGGTGGTCAGTACCCTCCAGCAAGACGGCACACCACGCGGCTTTACCGCCAACTCGTTTACGTCAGTATCGCTGGACCCGGCGCTGGTGCTGATTTGCATTGGTAAATCCGCTGCCAGTTACCCGGTGTTTTCTGCCGCTGCACATTTTTCCATCAGTATTCTGGCGGAGGATCAGAAGCAGGTTTCCAGCCTGTTTGCCTCCAAGGCTGCAGACAAGTTTGAGCAAGTGGCCTGGCATCCTGGCCTGACCGGCAGCCCGGTCATTGATGGGTCCGCCGCCTGGTTTGATTGTGAAACCCATCAAGTGGTGGAAGCGGGCGATCACATCATTCTGATTGGCCGCGTAGTGGACTTTGCCAATACCACGGCCAGCCCGCTGGGTTACGGGCGCGGTGCCTACCTCACCTTCAGCCTGTCGCAAGATGCGCTGGCCGCCGCCGGGCCGCGTGCCCGCGTGGGGGCCATTCTGGAATGCCAGGGTGGGGTGGTGCTGCTGAAAACAGACAAGGGTTACGCGCTACCAAGCGGAACAAGGCTGGAACCGGCATCCGATAGTCGGAGCTTGCGTGGCGTGCTGCTGCAACTGGGGCTGGATGCACAGCTGGATTTCCTGTTTGCAGTATACGAAGACAGTGCTGCCGAAGCCGGTGCCGTCAATGTCTTCTATCGGGGCCGGGTGACGGGAGAGCTGCCTGCCGCAAGCGGATTACAGCTGCTGGCACTGGACAGTATCCCATGGGATCAACTGCCCGATGAGGCGGAGCGGGCCATGCTGCAGCGCTTTGTGCGCGAGCGCACCGAAGACGCCTTCGGGATTTACATGGGTGATGCCCAGCGTGGTTCGGTCAAGTCACTGGCAAGGGCATGAGACGTCGCAATAGCAAAAAATAGCTTCAATTCGAAAGCAATGAGGAGAGTGACATCATGAAGTTTTCGCTGTTTCTGCACATGGAGCGCTACGACGCTGCCAAGCCGCACAAAGAGTTGTTTGATGAAATGACTGCCCTGGTGAAAGTGGCCGAGGAGGGCGGTTTCGAAACCGCCTGGATTGGTGAGCACCATGGCATGGAATTCACCATTGCGCCCAATCCCTTTGTCAATCTGGCTTACCTGGCCGCCAAAACCAGCAAAATCCGCCTGGGCACCGGCACGGTAGTGGCACCGTTCTGGCACCCCATCAAGCTGGCCGGTGAAATCGGCATGACCGACCTGGCCAGCAATGGCCGGCTGGATGTGGGCATTGCGCGTGGTGCTTACTCTTTCGAATACGAACGCATGTTTCCGGGCCTGGATGCCTGGGGAGCCGGTGGCCGTTTGCGCGAGATGATTCCCTGCCTGCAACAATTGCTCGCCGGTGATTACGCCCATCAGGGCGAATACTGGAGCTTCCCCAAAACCACGCCGGTACCGCGTCCGCTGCAACAGCCGCATCCGCCGCTGTGGGTGGCCGCGCGTGACCCCAATTCCCATGACTTTGCCGTATCGCAAGGCTGCAATGTGCAAGTGACTTCGCTGGCCGCCGGTGACGGGGAAGTCGCCAGCCTGATGGAGCGCTTTAATGCCGCCTGCGCCAATCACCCGGAGGTGCCGCGTCCGCAAATCATGATGCTGATGCACACTTTTGTGGGCGAAAACGCGGCCGAAGTGGATGCCGGTGTGGAGGATATGCGCCGCTTCTACTGCTACTTCAGCAAATGGTTCAAGAACGAAAAGCCCATCAATCAGGGCTTTATCGAGTCGCTCAACGACGAAGATCTGGCCATGTTCCCCAACTACGCGCCGGAGCTGATTCGCAACAATCTGGTAATCGGTACGCCAGAGGACGTGATTGCGCGGCTGAAGGGCTACGAGGCACTGGGCTACGACCAGTACAGCTTCTGGATCGACAGCCATATGGATTTCGAGCGCAAGCTCAAGTCGCTGGAGCTGTTTATCAAGCAGGTGATGCCGGCATTTGCCTGATTGGACGATTGCAAGGAGCGGTCAATATGTTGCGCAGCTTTCAGCAGTATATCGACGGGGTGTTTGACGATGGCGACACCCGTTTTGACAGCATTAATCCAGCCAATGGCACGGTCTGGGCCAGCATGCCCGCAGCCAGTGCCAAGGATGTGGACCGGGCGGTACAGGCCGCTCACCGCGCCTTTCTGGACCCGGCCTGGGCAGGCCTCACGGCAAGCCAGCGCGGCAAGCTGCTGTACAAGCTGGCCGACCTGGTCGCTGAGCATGCCGACCAGCTGGCCGAGCTGGAAACCGCGGATACCGGCAAGATCATCCGCGAAACACGCAGCCAGATTGGCTATGTGGCCGAGTATTACCGCTATTACGCCGGTCTGGCCGACAAGATTCAGGGTGCCTGCCTGCCGGTAGATAAGCCGGATATGGAAGCCTTCTTGCGCCGCGAACCTATTGGCGTGGTTGCTGCCATCGTGCCGTGGAATTCCCAGCTGTTTCTGTCTGCCGTCAAGCTGGGCCCGGCACTGGCGGCGGGCTGCACCGTGGTGCTGAAAGCCTCGGAAGAGGGCCCGGCCCCCTTGCTGGAGTTCGCCCGGCTGATCCATCAAGCCGGTTTCCCGCCCGGTGTGGTGAATGTGCTGACCGGCTTCGGCCAGGACTGCGGCCAGGTGCTGACCAGCCACCCGCTGGTGGCGCGCATTGCCTTTACCGGCGGCCCGGCAACCGCCCGCCACATCGTACGTAACTCGGCAGAGAACCTTGCCTATACCACGCTGGAACTGGGCGGAAAATCCCCGGTGCTGGTGTTTGATGATGTCGATGTGGACAGCGTCAGCAACGCCATTGTGGCCGGTATTTTTGCCGCCAGCGGGCAAAGCTGTGTGGCGGGGTCACGCTTGCTGGTGCAGCGCGGGGTCAAAGACCGTTTGCTGGCCAGGCTACAGGCCAAGGCCGAGGCCATCCGTATTGGCGATCCGCAGGACAGTGCCACCGAAATGGGCCCGCTGGCCACCCGTCGCCAGCGCGAGCATATCGAAAAAGTGGTTGCCGCCAGCGTGCAGGCAGGTGCCGCGCTGCTGACTGGCGGCAGTGTGCCAGCCGGGCGGGAAGATGGCTTTTACTACCTGCCCACCATTCTGAGCTGCCCGGACGCGCAGATTCCCAGTGTCACCACGGAGCTGTTCGGCCCGGTGCTTAGCGTGGTGACTTTCGATAGCGAGGCCGAAGCCATCGCCCTGGCCAATGACAGTGTCTACGGCCTGGCTGCCGGGGTATTCACCCGCGACCTGAGCCGGGGCCATCGGCTGACCCGCGCCCTGCGCGCCGGCATTGTCTGGGTGAATACCTACCGGGCGGTGTCACCCATCGTACCGTTTGGTGGCTATGGCCAAAGCGGCCTGGGCCGGGAAGGCGGCATGGAGTCGGTGCTGGATTACACCCGTACCAAGTCGGTGTGGATTCGTACTTCGGACGAGCCGATTGCCGACCCCTTCGTGATGCGCTGAGGAGCACACCATGTATTACGAAATTCGCACCTATCGCATCAAGACCGGGGCGCTGCCTGCCTATCTGAAGCTGGTGGAGGAAGAGGGCATTGCCTTGCAAAAGCAGTATCTGGGTGAGCTGGTGGGCTATTTCTACTCGGAAATCGGCCCCTTGAACCAGATTGTGCACATCTGGGCTTATCCCAGTCTGGATGAGCGCGAAGCGCGGCGTACCGCCTTGGCAGCTGATGCGGCCTGGCTGGCCTTTGCCCCGAAAATCCAGGCTTTGCTGGAAGAAATGGAAAGCAAGATCATGAAAGCGGCTGCCTTTTCCCCGTTGCAGTAGGTCGCTCAATCGGCATTACCACGCAAGAGAAACAGAAGCACAGACTTCTACATAGGAGATGACATCATGAACGCAGCAAAACAGATCGGTACCCGTATCGCCCTGCTGGCCAGCATCAGCCTGTTGGCCGCCGCCCCCGCCATGGCGGAAAACCTGGTGTTTACCAGCTGGGGCGGTTCCACCCAGCAGGCGCAACAGAAAAACTGGGCACAGCCTTTCAGCGCCGCCAGTGGCATTGCCGTTGCCATGGATGGCCCCACCGATTACGGCAAGTTCAAGGCCATGGTGGAAAGCGGCAATGTCAGCTGGGATGTGGTGGACGTGGAAGGCGATTTTGCCTATCGCGCCGCCAAGGATGGCCTGCTGGAACCACTGGATCAATCCAAGCTGAAGGGAATTGACCCGCGCTTTATCTCTGCCAACTCGGTGGGCAGTTTTTATTACTCCTTTGTGCTGGGCTACAACAAGCAAACCGTGAAGGGGACTGCCCCTGCCTCCTGGAGTGACTTGTTCGACCTCAAGCGTTATCCCGGCAAGCGCACGCTGTACAAGTGGTCGGCACCGGGTGTACTGGAGCTGGCCTTGCTGGCCGATGGCGTACCGGCCAACAAGCTGTATCCGCTGGACATCGACCGCGCTTTCAAGAAGCTGGACACCATCAAGAGCCAGATTGTCTGGTGGACCGGTGGCGCGCAGTCACAGCAATTGCTTGCTTCCGGTGAGGCCAGCATCGGCATGTTCTGGAATGGCCGCATCAATGCCTTGCAGCACAGTGGCGCACCGGTTGGCATGTCGTGGAAGCAAAACCTGACCGCCGCCGACATGCTGGTGATTCCAAAGGGCAGCAAGAACAAGGCCGCTGCCATGCAGTTCCTGGCCTATGCCACCAGTGCCGAGGCGCAAGCGAAATTTGCCACGGAAACCGGCTATGCCCCGGTCAATCTGCAATCCAAAACCAAGATGACCCCGGCTGCGGTCAAGACGCTGCCCGACCAGTACACCGCCAGCCAGATCAATCTGGACATGCGCTACTGGGCCGAGCACCGCGATGAAATTGCCAAGCGCTGGTATGCCTGGCAGACCCAGTAAGGCAGGAGTGCCGTGGCCTTGCCGCAGAGCAGGGCCACGGCCTGTATCGCGATTGTCTTGAGGAGTTGTCATGCCCACTGCTTTGAGTTCGGTTGCCGTACCGGCGCGCCGTCGATTCCGGCTGAGTGCCCAGACGCGGGGCATCAAGTTGATGCTGCCGGTGTTGTTGCTGTTGACGCTGTTTTTCCTGGTGCCGGTTGTTACTTTGCTGCTGCGCAGCATCATGGAGCCGACACCCGGCTTGCAGAATTACGCGGAACTGCTTGGTTCGCAAACCTATGTACGGGTGTTTTTCAATACCTTCATGGTGGCTGGTGTGGTCACCCTGATTACCTTGCTGCTTGGCTTTCCCACCGCCTGGCTGCTGGCCATCCTGCCGCAGCGCTGGTCGCGGCTGATGTTTGCGGTACTGCTGTTGTCGATGTGGACCAATCTGCTGGCACGCACTTATGCCTGGATGGTGCTGTTACAGCAAACCGGCTTGATTAACCGGGTGCTGATGGCCATCGGGGTAATCGATCAGCCGCTGACGCTGGTGAATAACCTGGTTGGCGTCACCATTGGCATGACCTACATCATGCTGCCTTTCATGGTGCTGCCCCTGCATGCCACGCTGCGCGCCATCGACCCCTCCACCCTGCGCGCCGCTGCGGTTTGTGGTGCCAGCCGCTGGCAGTCCTTGCGTCTGGTGCTGTTGCCACTGGCCTTGCCCGGCATTGCCTCCGGGGCCTTGATGGTATTCGTGATGTCGCTGGGTTATTACGTGACGCCCGCGCTGTTGGGCGGCACCAGCTACATGATGCTGGCCGAGCTGATCGCCCAACTGGTGCAGTCCTTGCTCAACTGGGGCCTTGCCGGTGCCGCTGCCTTTGTGCTGCTGGTGGTGACCCTGGGCTTGTATGCGGTGCAGCTGCGCTATCTGGGCGCTGGCCGTAGCGGAATGGGAGGGCGCTGACATGTTGCTGGATTACGACCGTTTGGGCGGCTGGCGCTGGGGCCTGGTGGGCGTAGGCACCGTCGTCATGCTGTTTCTGTTGCTGCCTATCGTGTTTATTGCCGCGCTGTCGTTCGGCGATTCGCAATGGCTGGTATTTCCGCCGCCGGGCTGGACCATGCAGTGGTATCAGCAACTGCTGACTGACCCGGTATGGGTGAATGCGCTGCTGACCAGTGCCAAGGTGGGCGTCCTTGTCACGGTACTGTCTGTCGTCCTGGGCTTGTTGGCGGCACTGGGCTTGGCACGCAGCCGTTTCTTTGGCAAGAGTGCATTGCAGGCGTTTTTCCTGACCCCCATGGTGCTGCCGGTGGTGGTGCTGGCGGTGGCCCTGTATGCCTTTTTCCTCAAGCTGGGCCTGACCGGCACGCTGACCGGTTTTGTGATTGGCCACCTGATCATCGCCTTGCCGTTTTCCATCATCACCATCGGCAATTCGCTGCAAAGCTTCGACTCCGCGCTGGAAGACGCCGCCATGATCTGTGGTGCCGGGCCTCTGGAAGTGAAGTGGCGGGTAACCTTGCCTGCCATCCGGCTGGGCATGTTTGCCGCCGCCATTTTTTCCTTCCTGATTTCCTGGGATGAAGTGGTGCTGTCCATCTTCATGGCCAGCCCCAGCTTGCAAACCCTGCCGGTCCTGATCTGGAGCACGCTGCGTCAGGATCTGACCCCGGTCATCGCCGCCGCATCCACCTTGCTGGTTGCCTTTACGGTAGTCCTGATGCTGCTGGCTTCCCTTTTGAAGAAAGGCTCACGCCAATGACAACTCCTTTCCTGCAGATTCGTGGCCTGCGCAAAACCTACGATCAGGTAGTGGCCATCGACCATGTCTCCCTGGACATCAAACAGGGTGAGTTCATGACCTTTCTCGGGCCGTCCGGCTCGGGCAAGAGCACCACGCTATATATTGTGGCCGGCTTTCAGGAGCCGACCGAAGGCCAGGTGCTGCTGAACGGCAAATCCTTGCTGGATGTCGCCCCCAATCAGCGCAACATCGGCATGGTGTTTCAGCGCTATACCCTGTTTCCGCACCTGACGGTGGGCGAAAACGTGGCCTTCCCCTTGCGGGTGCGCAGGCGTCCGGAAGCGGAGGTCAAGGCCAAAGTGACAAAAATGTTGGAGCTGGTGCATCTGGCGGACTACCGCGATCGCCTGCCCGGCCAGCTGTCCGGTGGGCAGCAGCAACGCGTGGCCATTGCCCGCGCCCTGGCGTACGACCCGCCGCTACTGCTGATGGATGAGCCGCTGTCGGCACTGGACAAGAAGCTGCGTGAGGAAATCCAGTTCGAGCTGCGCCGTATCCATCAGGAAACCGGGGTGACCATTCTGTATGTGACGCACGACCAGGAAGAAGCGCTGCGCCTGTCCGACCGCATTGCGGTGTTCAGCCAGGGGCGTATCGAGCAGGTGGGCACCGGCGAGGAGCTGTACGAGCATCCGACTTCGCGCTTTGTCGCCGGTTTCATCGGTAATTCCAACTTCCTGCCGGTCAAGGTGGAGCAAATGGGCGCAGGCCGCGCCCGCGCCATCTTTCCCAATGGCCAGGCAGTGGAAGGCGATGCCAGGGCCTTTGCCGCCGGTAGCGAGGGCACGCTGATGGTGCGTCCGGAGCAGATGCGGATTCGGCCACACGCAACGTCCGCCCAGGGCCTGGCCGTGACCGTACGCGATATGACCTATCTGGGCGACAGCATGCACTTTGCCGTGCAAACCCCCTGGGAACAGGAGCTGGCCGTGCGCATGGCGGTACGCGATGGCCAGGGCCTGTGTATCGGCTCCTCCGCTGTACTGGAGTGGGATACCCAGCACGGGCATGTGTTTGCCTGATGATATTCAGCGTCAATCAAGGTGGCGGACGTAGTTCGTCGCTGAAGGGTGAAGCATGAGTCAATTGCATGAAACCGGACTGTTGGTGCAGCACTGCTATATCAATGGGCAGTGGCTGGACGCAGCAGAACGCTTGCCAGTGTTCAATCCGGCCACCGGCCAGCAAATTGCCAGCGTGCCGCGCATGGGCGTGACGGAAACCCGGCAGGCCATTGCAGCGGCCGAGCACGCCGGTGCAGGCTGGCGGGCCTTAACCGGCAAGCAGCGGGCGCAGTATCTGCGGCGCTGGTTTGATCTGGTATTGCAGCATGAGGACGCCCTGGCCCGGATATTGACTGCCGAAATGGGCAAGCCACTGGCCGAAGCGCGGGAGGAAATTGCCTACGGTGCCAGTTATATCGAGTGGTTTGCCGAAGAGGCCAAGCGGATTCATGGCGATGTGATTCCCGCGCCCGCTGCAGACCGCCGCCTGCTCACCCTCAAGCAGGCGGTGGGGGTGGTGGCGGCAATTACACCCTGGAACTTCCCAAATGCCATGCTGGCACGTAAGATCGCCCCGGCGCTGGCGGCTGGCTGTACGGTGGTGGCCAAACCGGCGGAGCTGACGCCCTTGTCCGCACTGGCACTGGCCCGGCTGGCCGAGCAGGCGGGCATTCCGCCGGGCGTCATCAATGTGCTGACCGGCGACCCTGTCGCCATCGGCGGCGAACTCACCCGCCACCCGCAGGTACGCAAGCTGACCTTTACCGGCTCGACTGAAGTGGGTCGCCTGCTGCTGCGCCAGTGTGCCGATACGGTGAAGAAAGTCAGCATGGAGCTGGGTGGCAATGCGCCCTTCATCGTGTTTGACGATGCCGATCTGGACGCAGCGGTTGAAGGTGCCATGGTGTCCAAATACCGCAATGCCGGGCAGACCTGTGTCTGTGCCAACCGGCTGTATGTGCAGGATGGCATTTACGATGCCTTTGTGGCCCGCTTGCGGGAGCGGGTGGCGACTTTGCAAGTGGGTAATGGCATGGACGCCGGTGTGACGATCGGTCCTTTGATTGACCACAAGGCACTGAGCAAGGTGGAGGCGCACATTACCGATGCCCTGGCACGCGGTGCCACGGTGGTGATTGGCGGACAGCGCCATCCGCTGGGTGGCAGCTTTTTTCAGCCCACCATCTTGCGCGATGTGACTTCTGCCATGCGCGTGGCGCAGGAAGAAACCTTTGGCCCTTTGGCACCGGTGTTCCGCTTTCAGGATGAACAGGATGTCATCCGGCAGGCCAATGCCAGCGAGTTTGGCTTGGCCGCCTATGTGTTCAGTCGTGACCATGCCCGCATCTGGCGGGTGGCAGATGCGCTGGAAGTGGGCATGGTTGGAATCAATACCGGCCTGATTTCAACCGAAGCAGCTCCCTTTGGCGGGATCAAGCAGTCCGGCAGTGGTCGGGAAGGCTCCCGCTATGGGATTGAGGATTACCTCGAAATAAAATACCTGTGTATGGGTGGAATTGAATAAAGGAGATGACCGATGTCATCCAAAGACGGTAGCTCGCTGAAAATAGATCGTAGCGTCAAGACACTGCGTGAACTGACGCTGGAAAAAATGCGTGACGCCATCCTCAGTGCCTACTTCAAGCCCGGTGAGCGTCTGGTGGAGCGTACATTGTGTGACGAACTGGGGGTGAGTCGCTCCATCGTGCGCGAAGTGCTGCGCCATCTGGAAACCGAAGGCCTGGTGGAATCCATTCCGCATCAGGGCCCGGTGGTGGCTACGCTGGACGCGGACAAGGCCGCGCAGATCTACGAAATCCGCGCCTTGCTGGAAGGCCATGCAGCCCGGCTGTGTGCCGAGCGGGCAGACAGTGCACTGCTGGAGCGGCTGGCCGTGATCAACAGCCAGATTCAGGCGGCCTTTTGCGCGGATGACTTCCATGGCGTGCTGGAGCAGACATCCGCATTTTATGAATTGATGTTCCAGGGCAGTGGCCAGACCATGGCCTGGGAAGTCGTGCAGTCGCTCAATGCCCGCATCAACCGGCTGCGTGCCATGACCATCAGTTCGGCAGGACGGGCAGCCGAAGCGGCAGAGGAAATGCGCTTGCTGGTTGAAGCGCTGCTCAAGCGCGATGCGCAAGCTGCGCATGATGCCTCGGTGGCGCACGTAAGACGTGTGGCAAGCATTGCCGCAAACAAGCTGGCTGAAGCCAGTAGTGAAGCAGAAGAGCAAAGCGGCAAGCTGGCCCAGGCCTTGTAGACATCAGACCTGCAGCCGTATTGGCGGCAGTTTTGTGGCGCAGGGGCGCCGGTGTTGAGCTGCCGGTGCCGAGTGCAAGGCTGGTTTGGGGGCATGGTGGTTGCGGCTGGGTTGCCTGCGGGCAGCCGCCTTGTGCGCTTGTGCCGCCAGCCGCTGACCGTGGCTGGTAGCCCTTGCAGGCCAGCCAGCATCCGCAGGCAGAAAGTGGCGCGGCGGAACGCATGCCCCGGTGCGGCAAGATATCGACGGCACTTCATGATTCAATATTTTTACTGTTATGGAAATATGGATTTAACTCACCTTCTGTAAGGCGGATGTTTGTCGCGGATGGGTTTTGACAGCACCATGACGTGGTGCTAATAATTAACAAAACACATTCAAAATGCGCTCCGTTATGTATAAAACGATTACAAATGCAATTGAAAAATACATGCCGCCAGCAGCCAGCGTGATCGGATATGGCAATGGTCATCGCACCTGGCTGTTCAATGTGAGCTGGCCTACCGAGGCCAATGCCGATCAAACCGGCATGCGGTATATCGTTTTCATCCGGATAGAACATGATGTGATCGAAGATGGCGTGCGTTTTGAGCTGGAAAATTTGGAGTACAAGATCGAGCAGTTTCTGAAGTTCCAGTTTGAACATTTCATGCCAAACAGTAATCCTTACCGTCCGGCTGGCTCACCCCATGCGCTGTGGACGGTAAGCTGCTCAGTGCTGGACTGACCGCGCAAAACCCCGTGCTGGCAGGGTGATGGTTGGTCTGGGCAATGCCTTCTCGGCAAGTGGGTATTGCTGTCTATGCAAAATGCAAAATGCCAAACTGTCTCCTATACTCGCTCTGTACCACGCGCATGGCGAAGGCAGAGTGATTGCATGGATCTCATCTTTACACAGCTGTCCTCCTCGCTGTCCACGGCGCAGACGATAGAACAATTGGTGCGGCCCATTCTCGATATGCTGGGTAGCGTAACAGGGATGGAGTCCACCTATCTCACCAGCATCGATCTGGATTTGCAGACTCAGTACGTCAGCTTTGCCAACAACAAGGACAAACTGCAGATTCCGGAAGGCTTGACCGTGCCCTGGCAGGACACCCTGTGCCGCCGGGCATTGGAGTCCGGCACGCTGGCCACGGATTGCGTGTCCCTGCTGTGGGGGGATTCGCAGGCGGCCAGCAATCTGGGCATCCGCTCCTATGTCAGTGCGCCGATTCGCAGCAGCAGTGGCGATGTGCTGGGCACGCTTTGTGCCGCAAGTACCGGACAGCATGCTGTTTCTGCGCAGGTGAAAGCGCTGTGCCAGTTGTTTGCCAGCATTGTCAGCAATTTTATCGAGCGGGAAATCCTGGTTGAGCAACTGCAAGTAGCCAACGCACAGCTGGCCTCATATGCGCTGGTGGATTTGCTGACTGGGCTGCCTAACCGGCGTGCCATGTTTGACGAGCTGGAACACCTGTTCGCCCTGGGGCGGCGTAACCATCACACCATTCTGGTCGGGGTGGTCGATCTGGATGGCTTCAAGTTGATCAATGACCAGTTTGGCCACCAGGGCGGTGATCATTTTTTGCAAGCGATGGCACAGCGGCTGAGCACGGGTTTGCGTGCTGGCGACCGGCTTGGCCGGCTTGGTGGTGATGAATTCCTGTTTATCGGGCCCGGCCCGGTGCGGGCCTCCTATGTGTTGGAAGGGCAGGCAGCTGCCGTGCAGGAGGACCCGACAGGGGTGGCGCAGCGCATGCGCCAGCGCCTGTTTGATGCGACAACGGGTTGTTTCTGTCTGGCCGAGCAGTCGGTCAGCTATGCCGGGGCCAGTGTCGGGGTGGTGGCTGTTGTACCGGACACGCTCAGCATCGAGGAGGCCATTTCACTGGCAGACCGGCAGATGTATGCCGTCAAGAACGCCCGCAAGGGCGTATCGCTGAATTAACCACCATGCATTGGCGGCTGGCTTGGTGTGCTGTGCGCGCCAGGGGCTGTCGCTGGTGTTGTCCGATCGGCGCTTCTTATGCAATTGCGGCCATTGTGTTTGGCGGTGTACAGGGCGTCGTCAGCCAGTTTCAGGGCCAGTCCTTCGGCAATATCTTCCAGCTGTGCCGTTGCCAGGCCGATGCTCATGGTGATGTTGCCCACGCCGGGCATGGGTTCGGCTTCGACGGCTTGTCTTAGCTTTTCGGCAACCCGGATGGCATTTTCGGTTGAGGTGTCTGGCAACAGCAGCAGGAATTCCTCGCCGCCATAACGCGCCACAAAGTCAGTAGCGCGCACTGTATGCACCAGCAGCGGGCCTAACAGGCGTAGCACAGCGTCGCCGGTTTCGTGACCGTAGTTGTCATTGATTTTCTTGAAATGGTCGACATCTGCCATCAGGATGGTATAGACATGGCCGCTGCGCTTCATGCGCAGAAACTCCTCACGCAGGCGTTCATTCAGCGCCAAGCGATTGTGCAGCCCGGTCAGGGCATCGCGGCGTGCCAGTTTTTCCAGCTCGCGGTTGGCCGCGATCAGCGCGGAAACATCTTTCACCACCAGCAGTAGCAGCTTCTCACCGTCATGCGGTAGTGGAATCAGCGTGACAATGGAGTCCACCACCTTGCCAAAGCTGCTGGTGGTGCTCAGCAGCAGCTGGACTTCCTGCCCCGCCAGTGCCTGCAAGGCCGCCGCATGGCAGCCGGATACTTTCCAGGATTCGAGATGGTGGAAGTTTTGCTGCAGCAGGTTTTCCACCGAGGTGCCAATGATTTCCGCTGCCGCCTTGTTGGCCAGGATGCACTGGCCGTCCTCCCGGTACAGCAGCAGGCCGTTGCCCGTGGCGTGGATGATGGCCTGGCTTAGCGCTTCTTGTTTATGCAGGGCAATTTCCAGCTCCCGCTGCTCGGTAACGTCCATGACGGCAGTACGGGACATGACAAAACGTCCGTCGGCATCAAGCACTGCCGACGAGCTGGTGCGTACAGAAATCTGCCGCCCGTTCTTGCAGATCAGCTGGATATTCAGCGGCGGCAGCTGTTCTCCTGTCAGCATGTGTTGCTGGCGCTCCAGGAAAGCTGCATCACAATCTGCAGGCAGCAATTGGCGGATCGACATCTTGCCGATGACCTCATCCCGCGTATAGCCAAGCCAGTGCAGTTCGCGGTCATTCATCTGGACGATGACGCCGTCCCGGTCGATGGAGTGGTAGCCAACCGGGGCATGGTTGTAGAGATCGGCCAGCTCCTGCGTGCGTTCTGAGACTTTCTGTTCCAGGGAGCGGTAGCTTTCTTCCAGTGCATGCCTGCGTGCCAGCAGGGTAACCGACATGCGTTGTAAGGCCTGGGCCAGATTGTTGATTTCGCGGGTAGTGCTGCTGACATGAAAGCCAGCCTGTTCATTGCCGCTGCTGACATGCTGGGCCGCATCGGCCAGTTGCTCCAGTGGCCGGCAGAAATTGCTTACCAGGCGGTATACCAGCCCCATGAACAGGATGGTGGCAACCAGACCAGCCACCAGCAGGGTGATATGCATGGCATGCACCGTTGCCAGGGCTTGAGACATGGGCTGCCGCGCCAACACATGCCAGCCCGGATTGCTTGCTGTCAGCGGCCTGACAGTGGATTGTGCGGTAAGAAAACGTCCTTCCTTTCCCCAGCTGACTTCGCCTTCTTCGTGGTTGGCAGGCAGATTTGCCGGGACGGAGATCTGACCGATGGCAGCAAAGGGATAAAGAATTTGCCCGTTGTTACCGATGATGAAAATTTCCACGCCATTGGCCACCCCCTCGTCGCCAATGGCACCGGCAATCACATCGCCCACCCAGGACCAGTTGGCATGACTGCCCAGCACGCCGCGCAACTTGCCATCCATCCCCAGAATGGGTGAGGAAAAATCCACAAAGCGCAGGGGCTCTCTGGAGTTGGGATTGCTCAGCTTCTTGGCCAGCAAGACAGCCTCATGCACATCCCCGATATAGCTTCCTTGCTTGCCGGCAGCAAACCAGAGGCGGTTACTGACATTTTCGCCTTCCAGCAGCCCGTTGACTGCCGACAATACCGTGCCATCGGCGGCGGCAACGCCAAGCCAGTCATAGTAGCGGTAGCTGTTCTTGACCAGGGTAAGCTGCTCCCGCAGCGCGCTGCCACGCAGGTCACCCTGGGTTAGCAGGCTGGTTTTGCTTAGCAAGGCGATTTCGCGGTCGCGTTCGCGCAGGTTTTCCGCCAGTGCATACGATACGGCGCGTACCCGGTTTTGCAGCGATTCGTGCTGATCCTGGGTAATGCGTGAGCTGGCAACCTGGCTGAGAAAAAACACAATGGCAGCACCAAGTGCCAGCGAAATGCCACCAACCGCCAGGGTTAGCCGCATGCGGAAGGTCATCAGGGGAGAAAGCATGATCCAGTACTCAGAGACAATACCGGAAGCCTAATCCATCAAGTATGAAATGACCATTGGGGTGAACTACCGATATCGCATTCAATCAATGCAATTGGCATTTTGCTTGTGCGCAATGCGGCCCCGCTGGCGGGCGGCATGATTTCTTTGATGTCATGCCACAAGTGTCTTAGGCTGTTGACGGAAATATTTACGCTCACGGAGGACGACATGCATATCGCTATTCTGACTTTTGATGGCTTCAACGAACTGGATTCGCTGATTGCACTGGGTATTCTCAATCGGGTGAAAAAGCCGGGGTGGAAGGTATCCATTGCCAGCCCGACCGCGCGGGTGACGTCCATGAATGGTGTCGTGCTGGAGTCTCATCTTGATCTGGCCGGGGCCAGTCTGGCCGATGCGGTGATTGTCGGTAGCGGCATGAAAACCCGGGAGGTGGCGGCGGATGCCGGCTTGATGGCACAGCTGCAACTAGACCCCGCCCGGCAACTGCTGGGGGCGCAGTGCTCCGGCACCCTGCTATTGGCAAAGCTGGGTTTGCTGGGCGGCCTGCCTGCCTGTACCGATCTGATGACCAAGCCCTGGGTTGAGGAGGCCGGTGTCAGCGTGCTGAACCAGCCCTTTTTCGCACAAGGCAATGTGGCCAGTGCTGGTGGCTGTCTGGCTTCGCAATATCTGGCTTTTTGGCTGATTGCCCGCTTGGCGGGGCTGGATGCCGCGGAAAACGCACTGCATTATGTCGCCCCGGTGGGCGAGAAGGAGCAGTACCTGGCACGCGCGCTGGAAAATGTGATGCCGTTTCTGGAACGGTCCGACTTGGCTGTACGTTGATTCCAGCGCAGTTGTGATGCCTGGCTGGCGCGCATTAGGGGAAGTATCTGCTGGTGATCTGGCTGATGAAACCGTCCTGCTTCATGCGGCTGATGGCATCGGCAATTTTGGCGGCATCCTCGCGTGGGAAGGACAAGCCTGATGCAATCCAGTTCTGGTCGCTGTACATCCGTGCGCCAACCACGGGTGATGAGCCGGTTTGCCGCTGATATATCGGCTTGAAGGTGTTGGCGGCACCAAAGAAACTGGCCACGCGGCCTGCCTTCAGCATCTTGGCCATTTCTTCAAGTGGGCTTTCTGCTAGTTGCTCGGTTTTTATTCCCTGGCGCAGCAGCCAGGCGCGCACGCTGGAGCCAGCACGAATCCCGATCAAACCGGCCGCAGTGGCTTGCTCCAGGCTATTGAGTGGCGGGCTGCCATCCCGAGTGATGAAGCCGAAGTCTGTGGTGTTGGTCACGGCAATCCAGCGAAACAGCGCTTCCCGTTCCGGGGTGCGGGCAAAGTAGACTATCAGGGCGCTGGAACTGCCAGTTACTTCCTGCATGGCCCGTTTCCACGGGCGTATCTTTACATTGGGAACGAAACCGGCGCGGCGTATGGCCTCGCTGCCGATTTCTATCATCATGCCGCCCTGTGACTCGCTTATTTGATTGCACATGGGGGGCAGGTGATCGCACTCCAGGTCGATGACGCGGGCTGCGTCCTGCGCCTGGATGCTCAGGGAAAACAGCATGATGCTGCTGGCAAGCAGCCTGACTGGTGGTGCGGACATTGCTCCTGATTCCTGCGGCAAGAAAACCGGTGATTAATACTGCCCTTTATACATAGCGGAGCCAGATGGAAATGCTAGTGTATTGTTCTGGGCGGCCAGCCTGCTGGCTTTGCGCGCCAGCAATCGGTGTTGCCCTGCCTTTGGCGGGTACGGTCAGGCAGGGATAGATTGGGTTTTATGTTGTATTTGAAATACACATTTTTAGGTGTGGCATTGCCAAGCCTGGGCGATAATGCTGAGAAATGCCCGGTTTTGCATTGAATATATGCGGATATGCAGACATTTGCTGCATGATGGCGCTTTTCTGCCATTGGCTGGCGGTGCTGGGCGGTGCGTAGTCCTGCTTGTCATTTCTGACAGCAAATAATATCGTAATACGATATTTATGGGCGCGTGGCTGGCATGCGCCCAGATGTTGTGCCGCTGGCGCAATGCCCGCTGCATCTCGTCCTTCGCCCCGCCCACCAAGGAAAGTATGTCCGGTTCATTCAGGAAAATCCCCATCGAGGTCGCCCCCGCCAAACCTGCCGCCGAGCAGGAAGTGGTGTCGCTGTATGCCGCGCAGAAGAAAATCTACCCGCGCAGTGTCCATGGCCGTTTCAACAACTGGCGCGTTGTTTTTGTCGTACTGACCCAACTGGTGTTTCTGGGCCTGCCCTGGCTGCGCTGGGACGGGCGGCAGGCGGTTAATTTTGATCTGGTGGAACGCAAGTTCTACCTGCTGGGCCTGATCATCTGGCCGCAGGACTTTATCTATCTGGCGGCCTTGCTGATCATCTCGGCCTTCGGCCTGTTTTTGTGGACCACCATTGCCGGCCGCCTGTGGTGTGGTTATTCCTGCCCGCAGACGGTGTATACCGAAATCATGCTGTGGATAGAGCAGTGGACCGAGGGCAACCACAGCCAGCGCAGCAAGCTGGACAAACAAGGCTGGAGCGTACGCAAGCTGCGCATCAAGCTGTTCAAGCACAGCCTGATGCTGGCCTTCTCCCTGCTGACCGGCTTTACCCTGGTGGGCTATTTCACCCCGATTCATGATTTGCTGGCAGCCTTGCCGCGCTTTGATTACGGGCCGTGGGAGCTGTTCTGGATCTTCTTCTATGCGGCCTGCACTTATTTGCTGGCCGGGGTAATGCGCGAGCAGGTATGCCAGTACATGTGTCCGTATGCCCGCTTTCAAAGCGTGATGTTCGATGCCGATACCCTGGTGATTTCCTATGATGCCGCCCGTGGCGAACCACGCGGCGCACGCAAGAAAGGCAGCAATCCGCAGGAGCAGGGGCTGGGTTCCTGTATCAATTGCAATATCTGCGTGCAGGTGTGTCCGGCAGGCATTGATATCCGCAATGGCCTGCAGCATGAGTGCATTGGCTGCGCCGCGTGCATTGATGCCTGCGATGAGGTGATGGACAAAATGGCCTACCCGCGCGGCCTGATTCGCTACACCACCGAAAGCGCCCTTGAGGGCCTGTATCCAGACAGCGCCATCCTGTCGCGGCTGCGGCGTCCGCGTGTTGTGCTGTATGCCTTGCTGTTGCTGGTGGCCACCAGTGCGGCGGGTATTTCGTTTGCCCTGCGCAAACCATTCAAGGTGGATGTCATCCGCGACCGGGCTTCGCTGGTGCAGGAAACCAGTGATGGCCGGCTGGAAAACAGCTATATGCTGAATATCATCAATACCACCAGCCAGGATCAGGTGTTCAGCGTCAGCGTGAGCGGCCTGCCCGAGATGGCTATTTCCTCGCCGCAGCGCTTGTCTATCAAGTCTGCCGACAGCAAGAGCCTGGCGGTGCGGGTGGTGGTGGATCCGCAATATGCCGATCGGGGCAGCCATCCCATCCTGTTCCGGGTGCAGTCAGTGGGCAACCCGGCGCTGATGGTCGAGGAAAAATCCAGCTTTATCGGCGAGTGAGGGCGGGGGATGTCAACTGTGCTGCTGCGCCAGCTGGCTGATATCCCGCTTGGGCGGCAGGCCGAACAGGCGCAGGTATTCGCGGCTGAACTGCGAGGGGCTTTCATAACCCACGCGGAAGGCGGCGGTGGCCGCTTCCAGCTTGTCGCTCAGCATCAGGCGCCGGGCTTCATTCAGCCGCAGCCATTTCACGTATTGCAGCGGACTCATGGTGGTGAGCTGGCGGAAATGGTGGTGCAGGCTGGAGCTGCTCATCTGCACCCGCGCTGCCAGCTCGTCAATGCGCAGCGGCTCGGTGTAGTGGGTTTTCAGCCAGTCGATGGCACGGGCAATGCGCTGGCTGTGGCTGCCGGTGGCCAGAATCTGCCACAGGCGCGAAGCCTGGTCGCTCATCAGCAGGCGGTAGTGGATTTCCCGCTTGATCAGCGGTGCCATCACGCTGATATGTTGCGGCTGGTCCAGCAAGGCCAGCAGGCGGCTGAAGGCATCCAGCAGCTCTGGCGTCACCGTGCCCAGCGCCATGCTGGGCTGGCTGGCTTGCCCGGCTGGCGGGCAAATGCCGCCCTGGGCAATCAGCTCGGCCATGATGCGCAAATCCAGCCGCAGCACCAGCCCCATGCAGGGCTGCGCCGGGCTGGCAGTGAGCACTTGCGAACTGGCTGGCAGATCGATGGAGTTAAGCAGAAAGTGTTGGGCGTTGTAGGGGTAGCGGTCGTCGCCCACCAGCATTTGCTTTTCTCCCTGCACCACCAGCACCACGCTGGGCTCCACCATGCAGCAGCAGGGTTGTGACTGATGCTCGCGCCGGAAGAACCCCAGGTCGGCAATGTCGGTACTTTTGTCTTCTTCGCCGTGGGTCTGTGCGGTAATGATCTGACGCAACTGGTTTAGCGTGTGGCTGCCGGTTGCGGCGGGCGGGGGGCTGGACATGGGGCGGTTTCCTGATTAAGCCCTCTTAGCCTACTGGCTGGACCGGCTGCTGTCTGCCTGATTTTCGCTACGCCGCAGAATCAGGCAAGCATTGCGGTCTATCGGGCAAGCAGGCCGCAGCGGGGCCATTCAGCGCTGAAGGTGCCTGGCGCAACAAGGCCGCCGCTAGCACGGTGAAAGCCTTGTTGTATAAGGGGCGGTACTTAGTTGGCGTTTTTCAGTGAGGCCATGTCGATGACGAAGCGATATTTGACATCACTGGCCAGCATGCGCTCATAAGCCTGGTTGATGTCCTGCATGCGGATCAGCTCGATATCCGCGCCAATGCCGTGCTGACCGCAGAAGTCCAGCATCTGCTGGGTGGCGGCAATGCCGCCTATCATCGAGCCTGCCACGCTGCGTCCACCCATGATCATCACCACCGAATCCAAGGCCGGTTCCAATGGCCCCAGATAGCCGATCAGCACCAGCTTGCCCTTGTGGCTGAGTGTGGGCAGGTAGGGGTTGAGGTCGTGGGCGTAGGGTACGGTGTCCACGATCAGCTGAAACTGATTGGCCACGGCCGCCATCTGTGCGGCATCGCTGCTGAGCACCACCTTGCTGGCACCCAGGCGCAGCGCATCGGCTTCCTTGCCTGCCGAGCGGGTGATCAGGGTGACTTCTGCCCCCAGTGCGTGGGCCAGTTTGATGGCCATATGGCCCAAGCCGCCCAGACCCACCACGGCCACCTTGCTGCCCGGGCCGATGCCGGCTTCCTGCAAGGGGGCCCAGGTGGTGATGCCCGCGCATAGCAGGGGTGCGGCTGCGGCCATGTCCAGGGTGTCCGGCACGCGCAGGACAAAGTTCTGGTTCACGACGATTTTTTCCGAATAGCCACCTTGGGTAATGCCGCCTTCCTCGCTGGCATCCGGCCAGCCATAGGTATAGGTGGCACCGCTGTGGCAATGCTGCTCGAAGCCATCGTTGCAGGCCGCGCAATGACCGCAGGCATTCACCATGCAGCCCACGCCTACGGTATCGCCCAGGCGGTAGCGGCTTACCTTGCTGCCAACGGCAACAACCTTGCCGATGATTTCATGGCCGGGGACGATGGGGTAGACCGTCCAGTTCCAGTCATTGCGCGCGGTATGCAGGTCGGAGTGGCATACCCCGCAGTAATGGATATCGATTTCCACATCGTGATCGCGCAGCTGGCGGCGCTTGATCGGATAAGGCCCCAGCGGTGCGGTGGCCGAGGTGGCGGCATAGGCGTTGATTTTGCGTTCTGTCATGGGATTTCCTTGAAGATCGGCACCGGCAGTCACCGGCGCAGCGGCTGCCTTGTCCGGATGACAGGGCAGGCGACAGGTGTTTTTCAGCCATGCAGTGTAGGAAGAGACGGGGATGGGGCGGTATCACAGTCCTGCGCTGTTCTTGCCTGATTCTGCAAACCAGCACAGGTTTTGCTGCCCGCTGGCAATATTCAGTGCGGGTCCAGGGTACCCAGACAGGCCAGCAAGGCGAGTGCCAGCAGGCTGAGGGCAATCTGCACCCGCACTGCGCGGCGAAAACAGGGCAGGGCGCGGGCGTCAGCGGCCATGCGCGGTACCAGATGGTAGCGGTTGTATAGCGCCAGCAGCGTCATGCCGGCCACCATCAGCAGCTTCAGACCCAGCAGGACGGCATAGGGAGAAAGATGATCCGGCAGCAGGCTGCCGTTGATGAGGTAAAGATTAGCCAGGCCGCTGGCAATCACCACCAGCACCACGCCGTGGCCGGTGATGGAAAAGCGCAGCATGATCTGCCGCAGCGCGGCTTGCAGTTCCGGCGCAGGCTGCCGCACCAGTTGCAGCAGCAGTGGCAGCGCACCCAGCCAGGCTCCGGTGCTAAACAGGTGCAGCAAATCATTTAGCTTGTGCGCAAGGCCCAGCCCGCCGCCATGCATGGCGGCATGGCCGCTGAGGGTAAGGCTGGCCAGCAGCCCGGCACAGCACAGGGCAGTGCGGCCGGGAGAAGATACCCCGCCCCGCTGGCGACCCGTCAGCCACAGGGCAAGGGCGGCAAGCAGTTGCCAGCACCATGCCCGGCCCATGCCGGTATCGCCAGCCACGCTTAGCAGGGTAGCGGGCTGCCAGCTGTCAGCCCAGCCATCGGCCAGAATGGCACTGTGCAGAGGTAAGCTGCACAGGGTGGCCAGCAGGATGGCCAATCTGGCGCGCTGGTAAGCCAGGGCCTGTTCCTGCCAGATGTGCATGCGCAAGCCGGCAGGCACCAGCGCCAGCAAAAACAGCGCACTGCCCCATAGCCACAGCACCGCGCCATCGGTCAGCCAGCGGCACAGCCACAGCAGGTAGTCTGCTGTACTCACTTGCCCACGCTGAAGTGGTAACTACCCTTGGTTTTATGGCCATCCACCGACAGCACATGCCATTCCAGCTGATAGCTGCCTGCGGGCAGGGGCTGGGCCGGTTTCACCACCAGGGTTTTTCCGCCATTGCTCAGCGCGGCATCGCCCAGGGTGATGTCCTGTTTTTCGGCATTGCTTAATTTAACGCCGCTGAATTTCACATCCAGCGCTTCGCTAAAGCTCAGGCTCAGGCTGGCCGGGGTGCTGACCACGCTATTGGCTGCCGGGGAGGCAGTCTGCAGATGAGCATGCGCCCAGGCGGACGTGGTGGTAAGCAGGCTGGCAGCAACAATCAGCATGGATGAACGGAAAAAATGCAGCATGACAACTCCTGTCGGGTCAAAAAGCATGAATGATGCGGCATGGCGCCAGCCGAAGAGGCAGGATGCTAACGCATCGGCCACTGCTCTGGTAGTCACACCGGGGGTGGGATTGCAGAAAACTGATCTGGAGCAAGCCGACGCAGGCATCAGGCCTGTGCTGCCTGCACGGCAAGCGGAAAACGGCCATTTTAGGCAAGTGGCCACGCTGCTGCCTGTGGCAAATTGTCGCAGCCGGGTATTCAAGTAGCGCATGGCAGGCCATTGAGCGGTTTGCCCCCTCGCGGCCCCCTGTTTGCCAAACTTAAGCATCCCTGTTCTGCAGGGGGGATTGATCTGGATGGTTTCAAACACATCAATGCCTGAGACGGCCATCAGGGGGGCGATCATCTGCTGTGCACCATACCTTCCACCGCGCTGCGTGCCGCCTTTTTCCGCCCCTGCCGTTTTTTCCACCAGACGGCCACGCCGCTCACGCTGAGCGATGCCACCACCAGCCCCAGCAGCATGATGAAGATCTGGTAGGGCAGGCCACCGATGGCGGCCATGTGCAGGCTCACCAGCCAGCTGTGAATGGTATCGCCGCTGGCCGTGCCGGTGGGCAGCCAGGCATCCTTGGCGCTACCGCTATCGCCATCAAAGTACACCAGGGTGCTGCCCCAGCGGCGGCTTACATCCAGGCTGCTGCGGCTGCTGAAACCATACAGGCCGGTGCGGCTGTCATAAAACAGGTCGTCTTCTTCCAGAATGGTAAAGCCCTTGCTGGCGGCCAGCCGGGTCATCAGTTCGCGGCCCCGGCTGCGGGCGGCTTGCCAGTCCAGGCGTGGCGGCTGCTGGCTGGCACGGCTTGGGGCGGCCTCATCCGGCGCGATCTGGGTGGTAAACAGCGTTGCCATCACCGGCTTGTACACAGACGGCAGGTTGAATGACACGCTACTCCAGGCCAGCACCAACAGCATGGCCCACAGCCAGAGCGATGCCGCACGGTGCCAGTCGAACACCAGCTTGTAGCTGCCACCGCTGCGGCGGATTTTCCAGGACACCGCCCAGCGTTGCCGCCAGCTCTTGCGCGTTTGCTGTCCATTGGCCGGTACCGGCCTGGCGGCTTTGCGTTGCGGGGCCGGGAAGGTGAGCCAGGCACCGGCAAAGCAGTCAGCAGTCCACAGCAGGGCGATGATGCCGAAGATGGTGGTGGCCAGATCGCCCAGCGCCAGTGAGGAGTGCAGGCGGTAGATGAAGGGAATCAGGTTCTTGCTGCCCTGGCTGATATCACCCCATTTGCGCGCGCCCTGAATCCTGCCGCTGTACGGATCGACAAACACCTGATCATTGGCGGGTTCGGATAGCGTGCCGTCGGCTTTGGGGTGGCCGGACAGCCAAAAAATCATGCTGCGTCCTGCTGGCTGCCCCAGTGGCACCATGGCCGCCACCGCATCCGGAAAGGCGGCGGCTACCGTCTGGCGCAGCTGCAGCGGGTCCAGCGGCCTGTCACCCGGCCCGGCGGCTGTGGTGAAGAACAGTTCCGGGTTCAGCCAGTGATCCAGTTCTTCGTTCCACGCCAGGATGGCACCGGTAAGCCCGGCCAGCAGCAGAAAGCTTGCCATGGTGAGGCCAAGCCAACGATGAATGAGGACAGCGCTTTGTCGGAAATGCGGTTTCATGCCTGGTGCAATCGTCTTGGGTAGGGGTGGGCGGGTGGCAGAGACAAGCTGGCTCGGCAGGCAGGCGGCCCCCCTGATGGGTGAGGGGGCGGGTTCTGCGGTGTGCAGTTTATATGCAAATACGAATCATTACTATCCTGTTTGGAATTTTCCGCTGCTGTTCAAGCTAATGCCTGTTGCTGCGATGTAAAGACGATTGACAAGGCGCGGACGTTTTATTGAGAATGTAAATCAGAATTATTATCATTAACAAAAACAGACGGCTCGTTCTGATTTTTAACACTCTGGATTCCCACATCATGCAAGTTCACCGGCCTGCTGCCGTCCATGCTTCTGTCACCCCCGGTTTTACCCTGCGTCCGCTTTGCCTGGCTGTCATGCTGGCAGCGACGGGGGTTGCCAGTCAGGCTTATGCCGACGATGCGGCCACAGCAACCGCAGCAAAGCCCGCCGATGTTGCCGTGCTGCCGGCAGTGACGGTATCTGCCGAAGTACCCACTACCCAACTGCCGACGGAAAAGCAGGGTACCTACACCATCAGGCACAGCGATTCCGCCACCCGGCTGAACCTGAGCCCGCGTGAAACCCCGCAGGCCATGTCGGTGGTGACGCATGCCAAGATGGAAGATTTCAACCTCAATACCATCAACGACGTACTGGCCAATACCACCGGGGTGACGGTGGAAAAGGTGGAAACCAACCGTACTTATTACACTGCGCGCGGTTTTGACATCACCAATTTCCAGATGGACGGCATTGGTGTGCCAATGACCTACAGCCTGCAGTACGGCGACATCGACATGGCCATGTTTGATCGGGTTGAAATCGTACGTGGTGCCAATGGCTTGTCCAGCTCCACCGGTAATCCGTCTGCCACCGTCAATTTCATCCGCAAACGTCCGACTGATGATTTCCAGGCTTCCGCCGGCCTGACCATTGGCTCCTGGAATACCAAGCGGCTGGACGTGGATGTATCCGGCCCGCTGAACGAAGCGGGAACAGTGACTGGCCGGGTGGTGGCTGCGCATGAGGATGGCCATTCCTATCTGGACCGCTACCAACCGTCCCGCGATGTGTTTTACGGCGTACTGGAAAACAAGCTGAGCGACAAAACCGTGCTGACGCTGGGCTACAGCTACCAGAAGGAAGACGGCAAGGGGGCGATGTGGGGTGCGCTGCCGATGTCCTACACCGACGGCTCCAGCACCAATTACCCGGTGGGTACCAGCACGGCGGCTGACTGGTCTTATCTGGACACGACAGAACAGCGTGTGTTTGCCGAACTGGCCCATGCGCTGGACAACGGCTGGCAGTGGAAGAGCACGCTGGGTTACAACCAGTTTGATACCGATAGCGCACTGTTTTATGTCTATGGCACGCCCAACAAGAGTACCGGTGGCGGCCTGTACGCCTATCCCTCGCTTTATGACAGCAGTAACAAGCAGGTGTATTTCGACAGCAATCTGGGTGGCAAGTACACGCTGGGCGAGCGTCAGCACGACTTTAACGTTGGGGTAAACCTGTCACGCTCGCGTATGACGGACGTCAGCCATTACGGTCAAGGCATTGGTACCGAGCTGTTTGGCAACAGTGCATTCAACGGCAGCTATGCCATGCCCAGCTTTGATGCCAGCGTGGATGGCAGCAGCTATGTGGACACCCGCAAAACCGTGTATGCCGCCACCCGGCTGAATCTGGCCGATCCGGTAAAACTGCTGCTGGGGGCCAATTACACCCAGGCCAGCTCCAGTGGCTACAGCTATGGCGTGGCCCATGCGCTGGACCAATCTGCCACTTCGCCCTATGTCGGCCTGGTGGTGGACTTGACCGAGCAGATTTCCGCCTATGGCAGCGTGGCCAAGATTTTTAACCCGCAAACCGAGACCGACGCCAGCGGTGCCACGTTGGCAGCGGCGCGCGGCACCGGCAAGGAAATCGGCCTGAAGGGTGAATTCCTGCAGCGCCGCCTTAACACGGCTTTGTCCCTGTTTGAAGTGCAGCAGGACAATATTGCCGAGCAGGCTGGCTATGTGGGTAGCAAGGCGTACTACCGTGGGATTACCGCCAAGTCCAAAGGGGTGGAGTTTGATGTTTCCGGCGAGCTGGCCCACAACTGGCAGGCCAGCCTGGGCGTGGTGGCGCAGCAGATTACCGCTAACAACGGTGAAGACGTACGCCTGTATGTGCCGCGCCGTCAGGTACGGCTGTCCACCACCTGGCGCGTGCCGCAGCTGGAGCAGCTAAAAGTGGGTGCCAGCCTCAATTATCAGAGCGAAACCCGCTACAGCAGCAGTTCGGCAGCCTATCAGGGCGGTTATTCGGTATGGAACCTGATGGCCAGCTATGACGTGGACAAGCACCTTACCGTGGCCGCCAATCTGTACAACGTGCTGAACCGCAAATACCTGACCAGCGTGTACTGGGATCAGTCCTACTATGCTGCCCCGGTGAATGCCAGCGTATCGGTGAAGTGGAAATACTGAGTTTCATTCCGCTACGGAGCCCTGAGCCCCATGTGGGCTGCCTGCCAGCCGGCCTTGGGTCGGCTGGCATTTTTCCTTGCCGGTCGGGCAGGGCTGCTGGCTTTGTTAAGGAGTATTGCGCAGCGGGTGGCGTGACAAGGTTTTTCGTTGACAGTTCAAATGCGAATGCGCATGATTCTCATTTTCAGAGTATTCACTATCATGCTCATCCCATTTCTTATCATGTTGCGCGAAGGCATGGAGGCCGCGCTGATTGTCGGCATCATCGCCAGCTATTTGCGCCAGTCCGGCCAGCAGCGCTGGATGCCTGCCGTGTGGCTGGGCGTTGTGCTGGCCTGCCTGCTTAGCCTGGGTGTGGGTTTTGCCCTGGAAATGACCGAGCAGGAATTCCCGCAAAAACAGCAGGAGCTGTTTGAAGCCGTGGTTGCGCTGATTGCCGTGGGCATTCTCACCTCCATGGTGTTCTGGATGAAGCAGGCCGCCCGCGCCATCAAGGGGCAGTTGCATGACTCCATCGATGCCGCACTCAGCCGGGGCCGGGGTCAGGCCTATGCGCTGATCGGCATGGCCTTTTTTGCCGTGGCACGCGAAGGGCTGGAGTCGGTGTTTTTCCTGCTGGCGGCGTTTCAGCAGCAGGCAGAAAACCCGCTGGCCTGGCTGGCGGCCCTGCTGGGGCTGGCCGTTGCCGTGGCCATTGGCTGGGGTATTTATCAGGGCGGGGTGCGCATTGATCTGCGCCGTTTCTTCCGCCTCACCGGCATGTTCATCATCCTGGTGGCAGCCGGGCTGCTGGCCGGTGCTGTCAAGGCCCTGCATGAAGCCGGGGTATGGAACCAGTTGCAAACCGTGGTGTTTGACCTCAGCCACGTGCTGCCTATCGACACCCCGCTGGGGGTGATCCTGTCTGGGATGTTCGGCTACAACGACACCCCCACCGTCAGCGAACTGCTGGCCTGGGTGCTGTATCTGCTCCCGGCGCTATTTCTGTTCATGCGCGGCAGCAAGCCTGCCGCCAGCGCATCCCGTGCCACTTTGCACTCCCATTGAAATCACCGCTCACCAATCCTGAAGGAAAATCACTGATGGCAAACCATTCCCTGTTCAAGTTGTCCGTTGTGGCGCTGCTGGTGTCCACCCTGGCCGCCTGCGGCAAATCCGAGGATGCCCCTGCAGCCCAGCCTGACAGTGCACCGGTTGCCGCCGCTTCTGCCGCAGCGGCAGCGGCCCCCGCCGTGGATTACAGCGCCCAGCTGGCAGCGCCTATTGCTGACTACAAGCAATACGTGAGCACCGAACTGGAAGGCCTGCTAAGCCAGTCCAAGGCTTTTGCCGCCGCCATCAAGGCTGGCGAGCTGAAGAAAGCACAGGGTCTGTACGCCATTACCCGCCAGCATTACGAGCGGATTGAGCCGATTGCCGAGCTGTTCTCCGACATGGACGCGGCGATTGATGCACGGGAAGACGACTTCAAGCAAAAAGCCGCCGACCCCAAATTCACCGGCTTCCATCGTCTGGAAAAAGCCTTGTTTGGTGACCACACCACCAAGGGGCAGGCCGAGTTTGCTGACAAGCTGGTGGCCGATATTACCGAGCTGAACAAGCGCGTGGCCACGCTGGACATTCCGCCGGCCAAGATGGTGGGCGGTGCTGCCGGCCTGATCGAGGAAGTAGCGGCTACCAAGGTAAGCGGGGAAGAGGACCGTTACAGCCATACCGACCTGTGGGACTTCCAGGCCAATGTGGACGGCGCGCAAAAAATTGTCGAACTGCTGCGCCCGCTGCTGCAAAACGCCAGCCCGGAGCTGCTGGCCAAGGTGGATGACAACTTCAAAACGGTGGACGGCTTGCTGGACAAATACCGCAGCGCGGACAAAAAAGGCTTTGTCAGCTACGACAAGGTGACCGACGCCGACCGCACCGCGATGAAGGGCCCGATTACGGCCCTGGCTGAAGATCTGTCCAAGCTGCGTGGCGTGCTGGGCCTGGATTGATTCCCTGCATGCCGTCCCGTGCCCGCTACTTGGGCAGGGCGGCTTTTTCAGACAGCCGGTGCGGCGACAGCTCGCCCGGCTGCATTGCGCACGCATTCAGGAAACCCGCATGTTCAAAGCCATCGTCCCTTGCCTGCTGCTGGCCCTGCTGGCCGCCTGCAGCAAGGAAAAGCCCGCCAGCGCTGCCAGTGCTGCCCCGGCGATTCCCATTGTCAACGTCGGTGTGACGGATGAAGCCTGCGAGCCGATGCAGCTTACCGTCAAGCGTGGCAAGACCCAGTTTCTGATCAAGAACAACAGTGCCCGTGCGGTGGAGTGGGAAATCCTCAAGGGCGTGTACGTGGTGGAGGAGCGCGAGAACATCGCCCCCGGCTTTAGCCAGAAGCTGACCGCCAAACTCGAACCCGGCAAATACGAAATGACCTGCGGACTGCTGAGCAATCCGCACGGGGTATTGATTGTTGAATGAACACGCTGCCCGGCAGCACCACACAGACAGACCTTACGCCATGACAGAACAAGACAAGCCCGCCAGCGCTCCAGCTGCCACCATCGCCAACCCGCAGCGCCGCAGCCTGTTGCGCGGTGCCGGCTTGTTTGGCGGCGGCCTGCTGGCGGGCGGGCTGGGAGCCGGGGCCTGGTTTGGCAGGCTGGCCCGCCCGGCGGATCCGGCTCAGGCCATCATCCCGTATCGCGGCCTGCACCAGGCCGGTATTACCACCGCAGCGCCACAGGAAGCCATTTTCATCGCCTTCGATGTGCTGGCCCGTGACCGCCAGGGCCTGCAGCAAACCCTGCAGCTGCTGACCGAACGCATTGCTTTCCTGACCCGTGGCGGCCCGGCTGCTGTCAGCCCGCCCAAGCTGCCGCCGCCGGATTCCGGCCTGCTGGGCGATACCGTGTCGCCGGACGGGCTCACCATCACCGTGGCCGTGGGGGCTGCGCTGTTTGATGGCCGCTTTGGCCTGCAGCCCCAGCGGCCACGGCATCTGAGCCAGATGCAGGCTTTCCCCAACGATGCGCTGGATGCCGCCTGGTGTGACGGCGACCTGCTGCTGCAATGCTGCGCCAATGCCCGTGAGACGGTGATTCACGCGGTGCGAGACATTATCAAGCATTGCCCGGACAAGCTGGCGGCGCGCTGGAAAATGGATGGCTTCCTGCCAGCCGGTGCGGTACGTAATAGCAGCACCCCCATCAATCTGTTTGGTTTCAAGGATGGTACGGGCAACCCTGAGACCGCAGACGCCGCCCAGATGAATGCGCTGGTATGGGTGGATGACAAGGACAAGGAGCCAGGCTGGGCCAAGGGCGGCAGCTATATTGCTATCCGCCTGATCCGCTTCACGCTGGAGCAGTGGGACCGTACCCCGCTGGGCGAGCAGCAGGCCATTTTTGGCCGCGACAAGCGTAGTGGTGCGCCGCTGGGTCAGCAGCACGAATTTGACGACCCGGCTTTTGCGGCAGACCCGCATGGCCACCATGTACCGCTGGATTCCCACATGCGCCGTGCCGAACCACGCCAGCATGGCCGCCACGATGCCAAACTGCTGCGCCGCAGCTATAGCTATTCGCTGGGCCTGACCAAATCCGGCCAACTGGACATGGGGCTGGTATTCATCTGCTTCCAGTCCAATCTGCAAACCGGCTTTATCGACACCCAAAAACGGCTGGATGGCGAACCGCTGGAGGAATACATCAAGCCTTTTGGCGGTGGTTATTTCTTTGCACTGCCCGGCGTGGAGGGGAATGCGTATCTGGGTCAGTCCTTGCTGAACGCGGCAACTTGAGCAAAACCAACCGGGCAGTATTGCCCTGCCCGGTAGCGGAAGGCAGAACGCTTAATTGCTGTTCTGCCTTCTTTTTTTCATGGCAATGAGGATGACGATAATACTGATGGCAATGGTGATGATAATGGTGGCCAGGCTCATGATGCCAATCTCGTCGGATAATAGCAGCTTGAATAATTCCATTATGGTTTCCTTTGTTTAAATAATGAAGATTACGTAGCGGTCTGTCTGGGTATTTTGATAATGGTCAAATTAAAACTGATGTCTGTATTGCTGTTATTTTTATTTTTGTTCATTTACTTTCCGGAATGAATATGGTGTTGGCTGCTTTGCTCATTTATCGCGCGCACCAATGGTAAATGGGCAGCGTCTCTGGTGCTTGTTTTCAAACGTTTTGCCATGGCGTCGGCACTGGAATGGGCACTGGAAAGGGTATTGCAGATATTATTTTATTGCGGTGGTTTCCGGTATTTCCGCGCTGCAATCCGCTGGATATGCATGATCAGCCTGCATTTTCTTTTTGTGGTTTTCAGTCGCTGCAGGCGGGTGTGTTTCTGCATGCAATGCAGCAACGCAGGCTGGGTATGCGCGCGGCCACCAGGGTTGATTACTTGCGGGAAATATAATCACGAGCCGCCAGTATCCGACTAAAACGGACACCGCTCAGGCTGAAAAGAGGGGGCAATGGCTGCTGCAGAGGGCGAATAGGGTGTGACTTGCTACAAGCCCGGCCAGGGCTGTCGCCGTTCTGGTGGGAAAGATGGAGTTGGGGTGTATTCAGGGAGGTATTCCGGGGCGCGGGGCAGGCCATGCACGGGCAGGCCCGTAGCCGCAGTTGACGGCGGTGCTGCTGCGCTATTTCCGGAACAGCGTGCGCCTGTCGCCCCCAGTGGTGGCTATTTTATCTGGGCGGCGGTTGCGGCGCATTTCAACACACTGCGGTACAGCGCTGCACTGGCGGGCCGATCTGCTCGACCCGCCGCCAGCTTTGCCAAGGCATCTGGTTGAACAACAGCCCCCGTGGGGGCTGATCAGACCAATCAGATGGTGTAGGCGTCGACAATGCCTTGCAGCTGGCGCGACAAGCTGTCCAACTGCTGGGCCGAGTTGGCAGTATTGCCTGCCGCCGCGCTGCTTTCTTCTGCCATCTGGGCGATACCTTCCACCTGCTGGGCAATGTTGATGGTTGCTACGCTTTGCTCCTTGATGGCATTGGTGATTTCATCCACCAGCGCCGCCGCATGCTGGCTGCCACTGCCGATGGCTACGATGGATTCATTGGCCTCTTCGGCGCCACGCACGCCATCGGCCACATTGGCTTCCACATGTCCCATGGCCTTGACCGCCACTTCGGCACTTTCCAGGATGGCCGTGATGGTGGAGGCAATTTCCTGGGTGGACTGCGCGGTGCGCTCGGCCAGCTTGCGCACTTCGTCCGCCACCACGGCAAAGCCGCGTCCCTGTTCGCCAGCACGTGCCGCCTCGATGGCGGCATTAAGCGCCAGCAGGTTGGTCTGGTCGGCCACGTCACGGATAACCTGCACCACGCGGGAAACCTGCTTGCTCTTATCTTCCAGCCCGCGCAACTGCGATGCGGCGGCATCAACGGTACGCGAGATGTGCTGGATGTCGCTGACGGCCTTGCTGATTGTGGCCTTGCCTTGTTCTGCCAACTTGCCAGAGCTTACCGAAGCGGTATTGGCTTCGCTGGCGCGGTCTGCCACGTGGTTGACGCTGACCGTCATTTCTTCGACGGTGGCGGCCATATTGGACGAGGCACTGCTCTGGTGCTGGGCTGCCGTGGCCACCTGTGTTGCGGTAGAGGCCAGTTCGTTGGACACGCTGGCAATGGTCAATGCGCCCTGTTTCACCGACTGCAGATTGCCTTGCATCGTGTCCAGCAGCTTGTTGAAGGCATCGGCAGTGCTGCCTAGCTCGTCCAGTCGGGTAACGTGAATGCGCTGGGTGAAGTCCAGCTGGTGGGCCACGTGATGCAGGCCATTGCGCAAAGTCTGCATGCGCTGGCGGATTTCACGTACCAGGATGAAGCTAAGGCCACCGGCTACCAGGATGGCCAGCACGATGACGCTGATAAACAGGCCGAGTGCCTGTTGGTAATTGCGCTGGCCTTCTTCGGTCAGCTGCTTGGCCATTTTGTTGTTGTAGGCAACGTGGTCTTCCATTGCTTGGGTAAACTGGTTGGCCAGATTGCGGAACTCGCCGGTTTGCGAGAGTTCCTTGTGCAGGCCCTCCTGATTGCTGGCATCCGCCATGGCCTGGATGGCGTGGGTCTTGTCCAGATAAGCCTTCAGCATGGTCTTGTCGTTTGTCAGCAGCTGCTTGTCCTGCTCGTCCGATATAAAACTGGCCTCGTAGCGGTTAAGCCCAGCTTCCACCTTGCTGGCGTTGTCCTGCAGGCGCTGTGTTGCGGCATTTTTTTCGCCGGCATCGCCCGCCAGCATGTAATCGCGGATATTGACGCGTAGCCGCTCGCCGTAAATGGTTGATTCATATAGCAACTTGATGCTAGGCATCACGTTGGCATTGATGAACTCAACTCTTTCCTGTGCCGCGCGCATATTGCTGTAGGCAAAGCCGGCTACGGTCAGGATGGCGATCAGGCAAATCAGCAGTGTGCCGGTCAGTCTTTGTGCAATGGTCAGCTTCATGCCGGCCTCATTTCTTTGTTGGAATAAGCAAGTATGTTTGCACGCAAAACCAATGTCGGCAAGCATGGGCAGATGAAATCATGCACTGTTCTGATTTAAATTAAATGTTTAATTTTTTGAGTTGAATTTACACATTTTAATGTGAATTGGTCATTGTGGACCCTGCAGATGCATCAGGCTGAAAGTACTATGCCGCCTTGATTGACGCTTGGTTGTCAATTTCTTGCTGAAAATGCCAAATGAGTTATTTTTTTCAAAAAATACATTGAGCATCCTGATGTTGCGGTATGCCAGGCGTGCTAGGTTGCGGCATAGAGATATCAATATTGATATATCAGCTAGAGCGATTTTGCTGTTGGATGCCAGGGTCAAACGGCCCATGATGCAGCCATGTTGCGGGACGGTTTGCTCCCGCCAGATGCATGCGCATCACCACAGCAAAATGATTGGAGACATGCGTGATTAGTGGCAAGACAACGCTGATTGCCCATCTGGGTTACCCCACCGAGAGCTTCAAGGCCCCGATGATTTACAACCCCTGGTTTGACAGCAAGGGCATTGATGCCGTGGTGATGCCCATTGGCGTCAAGCCGGAAGACTATGTGGCAGCACTCGCCAGCATCCGCAAGTTCACCAATCTGTGCGGTGCGCTGGTTACCATGCCGCACAAGGTCACCACCCTGGGCCTGATGGACGAAATCACCCCCACGGCGGCAATTGCCGGTGCCTGCAACGCCATTCTGGTTCGCCCGGACGGCACCCTGCTGGGCGACCAGTTTGACGGTGCCGGTTTTGTGCGTGGCGTGGAGCGCAAGGGTTTTTCCCTCAAGGGCCGCAAGGTGCTGGTGTCGGGTAATGGCGGTGTAGGTTGTGCCATCGCCGCCTCGCTGGCGGCTGCAGGCGTGGCCGAAATGGCCTTGTTCGACAGCAATACCGCCTCGTCCGAAGCACTGGCCGGGCGTCTGCGCCAGCATTATCCGCAGCTGATTGTCACCGTGGGCAGCAACGACCCGGCCGGTTTCGCGCTGATCGTCAACGCCACCCCGCTGGGCATGAAGGATAACGACCCGCTACCGTTTGACATGGACCGCGTCAGCCCGGACACCTTTGTCGGCGAAGTGGTGATGAAAAAGCAAATCACCCCGCTGCTGGCAGCGGCGCAGGCCAAGGGCTGCCCGATCCAGCTGGGTACCGACATGTTGTTTGAAATGATTCCGGCCTATCTGGAATTTTTCGGTTTTGGCAGCACCACGCCGGAAGAGCTGCGTGCCGTGGCCCAGCTGAATGACTAAGGAGCCGACCATGCAGAAAATGCTGATGCTGCACGGTATCAACCACAATATGTTTGGCAAGCGCGACCCGAAGCAGTACGGCACGGTCACGCTGGCCGAGATTGACGCGCGCCTGCAGGCGCTGGGTCGTGAGCTGGGCGTGGAAGTGGAAAGCTTCCAGACCAATCACGAAGGGGAAATGTGCGAGCGCATCCACCAGGCCTATGCCGACGGTGTGGATGCGGTGCTGATCAATGCCGGGGCCTGGACGCATTACAGCTATGGCATTCGCGATGCACTGGCCATCCTCACCGTACCCATCGTAGAAATCCACATGTCCAACATCCACGCCCGCGAACCCTTCCGCCACCTGTCGGTGTTTGCCGAAATTGCCAAAGGGCAGATTTGCGGCTTTGGCACGGAAAGCTATCTGCTGGGCCTGCGTGCCGCCGTGGCAGCCACTGCCGCGCAGTAAGTTTTCTCTGTAGTAATCCGAAACTGACTCAGTCAGTACTGTGCGGAGGAGCTAGGCTCCTCCGCTTTTTTTTGTGGCTATTACCGGTGAGCAAGGGGATGCCCCAACGCTGCCGCCAGCTGCGGCAGACCGGGGAAGATGCTGAATCCGGACCCGTCCGGCGGCCACCGGACCAGCCCGCCGCTGTCCGAACGGCGGTAATGGAAAAACCGCTGCTCAAAGACCACCTGCTCAATAACATCTTCTTTGACACCTGCGTCTACCACCAGCCGGGCATCGACTCAACGCTGCGTTCGGTATTTCTGTCGTTACCTAGCACACCCTGCGTTTCGGCCAAAACTGCGCGTTTGCCGTTACTGATGACTGCCACAAAGCACTCTCCTGTGTGCCAGCCAGTTTCAGGGTCGAAAACACCACAGGATTGAGTAGCTCGCATACCCTTCCATCCCGAGCCATGGAAGGATGCAACATCTGCAGGGACGCCCGGTCCTGCGGTGGTTATCCACTTACCATTTTCACGTTCAAACATGGCTTTCTCCCTAGCGATTTTCTCCAGGGAACCAGTCATGCATACTGAATGCAATTAAGGAAGGTCTGATTAAGTGGCTGATTCCAATTTTGATACGTAATAACCCATTGATTCTATTTTTTAAATATTTTTACACCGGTACTTGTTCAGACCATTCTTAGAAGAAATAAGCATTAATTTCTAATGGAGATTGCGTAGATGTATTCATTTGGTTGCATAGTGCTCTGGTAGAGAACATGGCTCATTTCCTCCCCAACATTTTTTCAAATAATTAAATGGTATTGTTCTAAAATTTCTTACCTTCACACTATTTCTACTATATTTTTTTTCTACTGCATTGATTAAGTCAAAATTATCGATATACTCCCCTGATGGTAAAAATTCTATAGTCCTTTTTAATTTTATTTTATTTCCAGTAAGTACATATTCATTTAATGTGCCATCGGTGTGCTGGGCCTGGACATGTATGCAATGCGCGAGCCACTGGCCAAGGCCGGGCTCAGATATCTGGACTGATGTTTGCTGGCGTAAACGTCACTCTCTCTATTGGCCACCCTGCGGGGTGGCGTTTTTTGGCTTACGCAGGGTAAATCCACAGCGGTTTACTCGGAGGAAACACCAGAGAATCGTTGCTGCCACCAGCATCTATGGGTGCATCCCGCCAATGCACTACAAAAATCAGAGCCGTTGGCAGCACTAACAAGCCTTTTCTATCCTGTATGTCTTAATTCACGGGATGAAGCTTGGTCCTGCCTATTTGGTAAACCGTATCGACTCAACGCTAAGTTCGGTATTTCGATCGTTACCGAGTATCCCCTGCGTTTCGGCCAAAACTGCGCGTTTGCCGTTACTGATGACTGCCACAAAGCACTCTCCTAGATGCCGGCCACTTTCAGGGTCGAAAACACCACAGTATTGAGTAGCTCGCATCCCCTTCCATCCCGAGCCATAGAAGGTTGTAACCTCTGCAGGGATACCAGGTCCTGCGGTGGTTAGCCACTTACCATTTTCGAGTTCAAATAGAGCTTCCTTCCTGGCGATTTTTTCCAGGGAACCAGTCATGACACTGAACGCAATGATGTAGTCGCTGATACCCATATCGCGACTGACCAATGCAACGCAGCGTTCATCGGATCGTTGTGGGCAAGGCTTCCTGATTTGGAGATTTTCGAGGTACTTAAATGAAATGCCGAGGTCACGATCAGTATAGGTTTTCCAGCCAGCTGGCTTGACTTTCTTCATTGCCGTCAAGCGATCCGAGTAGGACTGTGTAACACAAGCGACATTGTGGCATTTGTTGCGTTCCTTTATCCAGTTGCGCTGAGACTGGATAAGTTTATCCGGGTTCGCAGCCTGCTCAAGTGTGGATCGATAGGTATTTCTCATCTCCTCATCCAGTTGTCCAAGCGCGGTATGGTCACAAATAAGATGCTCCACTTTTATTTTTGCCTTATCGCATTCGAAACTCGCTGCGTATGCTGGCAGTGCGCTGAGCATCAAGAGTGCCATAAGGGTGCGTATAATAATTTATTTTGACATTTTTAGGTGCTCCTCAAAATTGGCGACGAACAAAACTTAAATCAATATTTCGTGAGTAATTATCAATTTTTTCGCGAAACGGTTTTTAAATATACATCGCTGAGTGTTTTAATTTTCTTTTATTTTAATTGCGAAAACAGCATTTGGCATTTTTTATTGCTATCAGGGCTATTAAAAATAACTTGTTTCCAGTGTGTGGTTTCAAATACGCCAGGGTAGGCGCCTTTCTTGCAGGAAATAGCGCTAGATTTTAATGCGAGATATTTGCCATTCGGTGAGAAAAATGCCTTGTCAGTGCTAAGGGCATTGACAAATGAATGTTTATCTAATTCTATCGAGTCTGTGCGATTTTCATTGTAAAATGGTTTCTTTTTAATTGTAATAATTTCGTATAAATTTTTCATGTCTACCAGTGCGGCCATGAACGTAAATTTGTCATTTCTTTCAGGTGCATATGGCCACCCAAATAATGGGTCCACATATAAAACTATTAGATTGTTTTGCTCGTTGATGTCTTCAATATTATAATAATCAGGATTAATATTTAATTGACCGATTGTGTCAGTGTTTAAATTGCAAGATTTGATATCTCTCCAATTTAAAAATAGCTTATTATTTAAAATAACAAATTTTTTGTCGGATGATATTTTTGCGGAAGTCAAAAATATTGTCTTGGGGAATGTGCAAACATTTCCATTGTAAATGATATTCAGATTGACATCTTCTCCGGAAGATAACTCAGTTTTTTTTAAAATCAAAGTATCTAGACCGTCAATAGAAATGGTTGCTGCATGAGAAATATTAATCAAAGCACAATGTATTGCTAACAAAAAAAATGATTTAATAAGTCGAAATGCATCATGCATTTTATTTCTCCTTGAGCGCAAGGCCAAATTTCTTGGCATATATTTCCGCTTTAAAATTTTTTGGTGCGTCGATAGCGTCCCGATTTCGTGCAGGGTATATTTTTATGAAAATTTACGTCACTTCAGTTGTGGAAATAGTGCCCTGCATTTTTTATTGCTATCTGGCCCATTAAAAATCACCTGCTTCCAGTGCGTGGTTTCAAATACGCCAGGGTAGGCACCTTTCTTGCAAGAGATGGCGCTGGATTTTAATGCGAGATATTTGCCATCAGGTGAGAAAAATGCCTTGTCATTATGTCCTGCAAAAAGAGAACGATCCAAATCTACATTGGAATTTCTATCGGGTGAGAAAAATTGTTTGTGATTTATTTTTAATGGATCTGGAAGCATGCCGTATCCATATATTTCTTCATTAACAATTATTCCTGCAAGATAGTCAAATTTACTTTTCTTTTCATACATCAATCCAAAAATTGGGTCAATATATAGCAAAATTAAATTGCGTGCATTGTTGACATCCATTACTCGTGCGTATTGAAGTGTATTGGTGGCTTTTTGGAAATATGCATCATTTTTGTCGCAGTTTTCAAGGTCGGAAATTTTTATAAATCCACTTCGGTCTAGAATTAGAAACTTCGAGTCGGATGAGATGGATGCTGATGCATGTCCAATCCAATATGGAAATTTTATTCGACATGTGTTTTCTTTGTAAATAATTTCCATTTCTTGGATATTTTCGTTTTGTACGATAATGCTTTGTACTTTGATGTTGGGTTCTGTATTTAAAATTATTGTGGTCTTGGCAGGTGATGGGGTTGATAAGTTGAAAAGTATTGTAAATTGTATTGCCATGCGACTAATTCTCATGGAGTAGGTCATTTGACATTTTCCTTGGCGGCAAAATGAAATCGATCGGTATATTTTATGGAATTGTATGGTTTGGGTGTGGTGATGGTGTCGCCAATAACATACTCAATTCTGAATGTGTGATTTTCACGATCGGGTAGTCCATTCTCTCCACCGTTGATAGCATTTGTAACTGCTTTTATAGTATTAAGGTTTACAATATTCATTTGTGGCTTTGTTTTATCTCTTATGCAGGCTAAATAAAATCCACCGCTATCAATGCAGTTGTACGGGTTGATTGAGATCGCCTCTGGATTTTCAATGGTAGGGAGGATGCTTTTCATGTGAGCTCTGCTTTTCATGGTATATGCTTTTTCATCAAACCATTTTGGAGTAAACGATCCATTTCTAAGCCATCCTCTAAATACCCAATAATCGACATAGTTTGCTAAAAATGTTAGTTGCTTAAAGCCCCGACCTCTGAATTTTTGCGCATCGTCACCA